>JBLNEJ010000250.1:0-10406 GCA_050262535.1 Clostridia bacterium | reverse complement strand
GCGGAGGAAGATGCCGCGAAGTCAGAGCTGGCCAGCTTTTTTCTGCCGCGTTTTGGTGAGCGTGAGGAGACAGAAGTCCCTGTACATACAGAAGTGACGGATGACACGCAGACACTTGGGGATTGGCACACGGAGGACAAGGATACACCGCGTATTGAAGACGAGCTGCCAAATGTAGAAATTGCCGCCAGCATCCAGAGTGAATCGGCCAAGGCAGTGGAAATGGACCTAGTCGAGTTGGAACTGGAACCGTCTGCAGCTCTGACGGAAGAGGGCTATGAGCAGCAAGAGAGTGAAGAATGGGAAGAGGAACAAATCGCTGTTGGAGAGGCAGTAGAAGCGGTTGAGGTTGAAGGTGAAGGTGTGCCAAGTGAAACGGTTCACTTGGAAGATGAGCAGCCTGTGGCCGAAGGTGTTTTTCATGAGCATGAAGCTTCTGTGTCGGAGCCAGATGAAGCAATCGGGCTGCCTGGAACAACAGAAGCTCACGAAAGCATGGAGTTCCCCGATCCGATCGAACAAAGCGTAAGCACAGCTCCCCCCCTCTCTCCGGTTGTCATGTCGTTCCCGATCATGGCCTCGCCTGTCCAAGCTCCATTTGGGCAAAGCGGACGGGAAGAGAAGCAGGACCATGCAGAGGAGTGGGAAAGCAAAGCAAAAGAAGAGGAAGCCCATCATTCAGAGGAGCAAGGGGACCTGAAGCAGGCATACGTTTTGCCTGACGAGACATTGCTAACCCCAAGCCCGCAAACGACGATTGACGATGAGGAATACACCTTCGAGCAAAAACGGTTGTTGGAAGAGACGCTCAGCAACTTTAACGTCAATGCGACGGTTGTCGGGATCGTGAAGGGACCGTCGGTAACCCGATTTGAACTGCAGCCCGCTCCGGGTGTGAAGGTAAACAAAATTACCGGCCTCTCCGACGACATCAAGCTGAACTTGTCCGCCAAGGATATCCGCATTGAAGCCCCCATTCCCGGTCGCAATGCGGTCGGGATTGAAGTGCCGAATGTCAAAAGCGTGCCGGTTTTCATCAGCCGGATTATTGAATCGGAAACATTCCGCAATCACCCGTCACCGCTTGCCATTGCACTAGGCATGGATATCGGCGGGGAACCGATCGTGGCCGATATCAAGAAAATGCCGCACGGACTGATCGCGGGTTCAACCGGTTCAGGAAAAAGCGTCTGCATCAACTCGATTATTGTCAGTCTGCTGTATAAAGCAACGCCTGAGCAAGTACGCTTGCTCTTGATTGACCCGAAAATGGTGGAGCTGGCACCGTACAACCATCTGCCGCATCTGATTACTCCAGTTGTGACCGATGCGAAGCAGGCGACCGCCTCGTTGAAATGGGCGGTGGAGGAAATGGAACGGCGTTATGCAGCATTCGTTGAGGCAGGCGTGCGTGACGTGGACCGATACAATCAGACAACCGATGAGCCGCTCCCTTATATTGTCATCATCATCGACGAGCTTGCCGACCTGATGATGGTTGCGCCGCAGGATGTGGAAGACTGCATCATCCGCATCGCCCAGAAGGCGCGTGCTTGCGGCATTCATCTGCTACTGGCGACACAGCGCCCATCCGTTGACGTCATTACGGGAAATATCAAGGCGAACGTGCCGACCCGTCTTGCCTTCGCGGTCTTTTCGCAAATCGATTCGCGGACGATCCTGGATCAATCCGGAGCAGAGCGATTGCTGGGCCGAGGGGACATGCTTTTCCTGGAAAGCGGAGCGACTCCGATTCGCCTGCAAGGCAATTTCGTTTCCGATGATGAAATCGAGCTGGTCACCCACATGATCAAAAAACAGCGGAAGCCAAACTATTTGTTCAGCAAAGAGGATTTGGAGCAATCGGTTAATTCGTATGATGCCGGGGATGACCCGCTCTATCATGAAGCGTTGCAGTTCGTCGCGGATCAGGGACAGGCGTCTGCATCCAGCCTGCAGCGTCGCTTCCGGATCGGCTACAACAGAGCGGCTCGGCTGATTGAAATGATGGAAGCGGAAGGGCACGTAGCCGGGCAAAGCGGCGGCAAGCCGCGAGCTGTGCTGATTACGCGAGAAGACGCCCAGGCATTAGCAGAAGGGACCACTCTGTTATAGAATAGGGTAAAATAGAGTGGATTGTGTTATCATTTAGGAGAGATAGGAATGGACCATGCGAGCATGAAATACCATGTCGTCACCGATGAACTGGTTCTGTTCAACGATGAATATTACGTCTGTATTTTACGGGTTCCCCTAGACGCCTACGGCAGTGAAAAACGTTTTGAACTGTTCAATCTCCTGTATGCTTTCTCGCACGAAGACCTCGAGATGGAGATCGACGTATCCGAGGAGGCACGCGGAATCTGGTATTTGCAGCTGCTCGTTCCCTATGTCCTGACCTTGTTCGATGCGGCGATCAAACGCATGTCCCGTGGCTCTGAAGCGCTGAATCAGTACATGTGCGAACAGAAGCTGAAGCTTGAACCAGAGCTGCTGCGAGGCAAGGAAATTTATGATTACTTGAAGCGATACAATCCCGGCCTTGAATAAAGAGATAGAAGGTGAGCTGCGCGAAAGCCTTTACGCAGGCTTCCTTTATACCGTATACTTGGTTTTAGAACTAGTTTTCACTAGGTGAAACGATCGGCTGAATGAATGAGAGTGGAGTGGTAGTATGGATGAGCAAAAATCGACGGTTCGCGCCGTAGAGCGGGCGCTGGATATTCTGCTTTGCTTTACGGATGCTACCGAGCTGAGCCTTAGCGAGATTGCCAAGCAAATTTCCTTGCACAAAAGCACGGTGCATCGATTGCTCGCTTCGTTGGAGGGAAAGGGCTTCGTGATTCGTGATTCGCATACGGAGAAATATCGACTGGGGTTTCGTCTTTGGGAGCTATCGGCCAATTTGACTCATTCAGACGACCCGGCCTATATCCTGTTGCCTGAAATGGAACGATTGCGCGATACGCTGGGCGAGACGATCAGCCTGTACATCCGTGACGGGCTCGAGCGGGTTCGCATACAGGCTGTACAGAGCAATCAGCCGATTCGGCGAGTGGCTCCGATCGGGGTGAGAATGCCGCTTGCGGTAGGGGCATCAAGCAAGGTGCTGGTCGCCTATGCCGATGCTTCCGTGCAGGAGGAGATTTTGCAGGACCCCAATTGGCCGGAAGCCGTGAACAAGCAGGTTTATCAGGAACAGCTCGACGAGATTCGCCGTCTCGGCTATGCGATGAGTGTGCAGGAACGGGAAATCGGAGCAGCCGCTATTGCAGCACCTATTTTTGATCGCCACGGCAAACTGTTTGCGGCCTTGACCGCCTCGGGTCCGTCCAATCGGATGACGCCAGAGGTGATGAAAGATTTTGCCGAACCGCTGATGGAAACCGCGAAGCGGATGGGTAAAATGATGAAGTAACCAAAAAAGCGGGGCTTGAGAAAATGTTTCAAAGCTCCGTACATTAATCCAATAAAAAGAGTGGGAATTAACAGAGATTCGCGCTAAAATAGGATACGTGGATCTCCAATGTTGATCCTGCTCATGCAAAAAAGACAAGTAAGGGGTAAGAATATGGAAAAAACACTGATTTTCGGGCATAAAAATCCAGACACCGACTCCATTTGTTCGGCACTTGCGTACGCTGATCTGAAAACCAAGCTTGGCGTAAACGTGGAAGCTGTTCGCTTGGGAAGTGTGAACAGTGAAACAAAATTTGCACTTGATACCTTCAAGGTGGAAGCTCCTCGCCAGGTCGAAACCGTTGCCAATGAGACGAAAACAGTCATTTTGGTCGACCACAACGAGCGCCAGCAAAGCGCTACGGACATTGATCAGGTGCGTGTAGCAGAGGTTATCGACCACCATCGGATCGCGAATTTTGAAACGAGCGGACCTTTGTACTATCGTGCAGAACCTGTCGGCTGCACCGCCACCATTTTGAACAAAATGTACAAGGAAAACGGTGTACAAATCCAACCGGAAATCGCAGGCTTGATGCTTTCTGCCATTATTTCCGATACGTTGCTCTTTAAATCACCTACCTGCACCCAGGAAGATGTAGCTGCTGCCAAGGAGCTGGCCGCGATCGCTGGCGTGAATGCAGAGACGTACGGCCTGGAGATGCTCAAGGCAGGCGCCGATCTGAGTGACAAAACGATTGCCCAATTGATTTCCCTCGACTCGAAGGAATTCCAAATGGGCAATGCGAAGGTCGAAATCGCCCAAGTCAATGCGGTTGATGTGAACGATGTGCTTTCCCGTCAAGCGGAAGTGGAAGATGCGCTTTCCGGTATTATCGCCGAGAAGGGACTGGATCTGTTCTTCTTTGTCGTGACAGATATTTTGAACAACGATTCCACAGCACTGGCACTCGGTCGTGCGGCACATGTCGTTGAGCAAGCGTACAACGTGAAGCTTGAGAACAACAAAGCGGTGCTCAAAGGAGTCGTCTCCCGTAAATCGCAAATTGTTCCGGTGCTGACGGATGCGTTTAACAAGCAGTAATTGTGCACGTTGATTCTCTCAATCGAAGCACTTTCAAAAAGCCTTCTGCTGAAGGCTTTTTTCTATGTCGTTTTGGAAGAATACAATTACATGCACTAAAGTATCAATTGCCATTTCATGTAAAAAAAGGTTACTATAGTAGATGGGAATTTTTATTTTTTACATTTGTCATATTGGAGGCTTCATATGGGAACATCGCTGTTTCGCCGCAAATGGACAACAGGTGATTTCGTGCTGATCTTAATGGTTGCGGCGTTGTACGCAGGCGCAATTGCACTCTTTGCACAAGTCAAACTGATTCCTCAGGTGCCCATTCGTCCGGCCAATGCCTTGCAGCCGGTATTCGGGCTGTTGTTTGGAATCCCCGGATGCATTGGGCTGGGAATTGGCAATTTGGTCAGCGATCTGATGATGGGGAGCACGGCTCCGCACGTTTTGGCTGCCGGGTTTGTCGCGAATTTTCTCGGAGGCTTTATTGCTTACGTGTTCGTGAAAGACCCCTCGTTGAAGGAGGACCGAAGCTATATTCACTATATTGTGTTTGTCGTACTGCTCGCTTCGGTGGTTGTGTCATGCACGATCCTGATCAATGTAGCGCTTGGTCTTACGCCAAAGGAGATCGTCCCTGCTTATATCCGTGCGGTGTTTCTGAACCAGGCGATTGCGACTGCCGTTCTTGGACCGATTCTGTTGAAGCTGCTGTATCCCTTTGTACATCGTACGGGATTGTATCGGGGACGGCAGATTGGAAGCGGCTATGAGGAAAGGATACATAGAAAAGATCCCCACTTTCGATGAAAGGGGGATTTTTTTGCGTTGAACGACATTTTTACAGCTTGAACTTTTTAACGATGTCGCGCAGCATCTCCGCCGAATCAACATTCTCGGCAGAAACCAAAGCAATCTGCTGGTTGTTGTCAGAGATGGTTTCGGATTGGGCTGAGATTGCCTCGACCTTGTTCACGCTGTTTGTGATGGAGGTGCTTACCTGATCAAGCGAGGTCTTGGTGGCGCTGATCGAGGCGTAAAGCTCCTCGAAAGAAGCGCTGAATTCCGAAAGCAGCGCGTTGAAGTAGGCTGCGTCAGAGTTGTATTGCTCCGCAGTTCCTGTTAATTTTTCATAGTCCGGTTGAACGCGTTTATCGATAAAATCAAGGACAGTGGAAGAAGAGTCAGCGAGATGGTTGACCGAATCGTGAACTGTCTGGATGATCCGTTGAATATCACCGACAACATCGGCTGATTGCGAGGCTAGCTTGCGTACCTCTTCTGCAACGACGGAGAACCCTTTTCCGTGCTCCCCTGCTCTGGCAGCTTCAATGGCTGCATTGAGAGAGAGGAGATTTGTTTGCTGGGCGATTTGCAAAATAACGTCAACCAGCTGATGAATTTGCTGCATGGACGCAGCTGATTGTTCGATTGCCTCCTCTGTTTGCCCCTTGACCTGCTGATAAATGTGGTTCGCTGACTGACTGGCAGTCAGGGAGTTTTGTTTCAGCTGATCGGCACGTGTGCTGATTTCCTGAGCGGTCGAGGCTGCTTCCATCGTCTGCTGGGTAACGGATTGAATGACGGTTTGAATATCGCTGATCGTTGCATTCATTTCTTCAGCTACGGCGACGGTTTGCTGCATGTTGGCATGCAAATCCTTGGTTGCTTCAGCCGTACCGGCTGCCTGCTGACTAACGCCATCTGTTGAATGGCTTACTTTATGGGTGTTGCTGACGATCGAATCGGAGACATGGACCAGCTTTCCGGCAATGTCGGTCAGCTGTCTGCGCATCGTCACAATCGAGCTCGCCATTTGGCCAATCTCGTCATTTCGTGCAGGGTCTACCTTCATTCCATCGTTGCCTAACTGGAACTGGGCGGTTTTATCAATGAGAACGGCCATTTCACTGATCGGTTTGGTCAACAGGCGGCCAATGAAGAAGGAGATCAGCAAGGCGCTTACGGCTGCAATTGCGAGCTTCAGCCAAAACATCTGGAGGTTCTGGGCCATCACCTGATTGAGCCCCGAATTGTCATACACAATTTCCAGTACGCGCGTGCGGCTGAGATTGTTGGCATCCTGATCCAGTCGATAGGGGAGGTAACGGTAGACAAGGGGCTTACCGTTCTCGGTTACTTCCATTTCGCTGATCTTTTGCGACTGCGACGCTTGCTCAAACACTTTCAAGCGAGATTCCTGAACACGTAACGCCTTTCCATCCTGCCCCTGTTTCCCGAGAGCATACCCGTCGTGTGAATAAACGGTAATATCCTTTACCATGTCATACTTCTCGTTAATTTGATTGGAGGTATCGAGAAAGTTGAACGTTTTAAACAAGGACGACTCATTGAGATTGATTCCGGCTTCGAGTAGATACTTGTTGTCGCGAGTAGGAAGGTAAGCAAATTTTTTGATTTGGCCCGTGTTGACGGATACCTCCATCCCATCTGCGGTAAACTGGTTGCCTTTAATACGTTCCTTCAACAGATCGGTAAACGCTCCGGCATTGCTGAAATCTAGCCCAACATCCGTGCTTACATTGGAATATACGATCTTGATGCTTTGATCAATGACGTACAGATCCATTCCGTATTGTTTGGCCAATCCGGCTAGATCCCATGTCCCCATGGCGGGATTGGTCTCGTATTGGTGGGAGAGGGACTCCAAGACAGAACGCATTTTCGCTTCTGTGTCTTTCTCAAATACATCGTAGATGAGGTCCACATTTTTGACTGCGTGCGTGATGTTGTCTTCAACCAATTGCTGCTGGACCGCTTTCTCATGGAGAATGAGATCCTGTAACCGTGCATTGTCCATAATGGACAGTATGGTCACAATGACAACAGTAAAAATGGAGAGCATCAGTGTTGTTTTGGTACGAAAGGACAAAGTTTTTTTCAGCATGGGCTCGTCTCCTAGTATTCTATTTACAATATTTTAACATTGTAAATAGGGAAAACGATGTAGGCAGAATTGGAAAATTATTCTTACAATAGAAAGCGAAAAAACAGGGCCGATCCGGTAGATCGGTCCTGTCCCTGTATGATCCTATTCGTTGCGCAGCTGGCGCAGTACGGTTTGCAAGATACCGCCGTTTTTGTAGTAGTCGATATAAAAGGTACTGTAGAGACGAACGATAAAGTCGAACACGAAGGAGCTGCCGTCTTGGCGCGTTGCTTTTACTTTTGCACGTTGGCCAGGTTGTACGTTGTCATCGATGCCAACAATGTCAAATGTTTCAGTACCGTCGATGCCAAGCGATTTCCAGCTGGCGTCATCAGCGAATTGCAGCGGCAGCACACCCATACCGACCAGGTTGGAGCGGTGGATACGCTCGAAGCTTTCCGCGATAACAGCTTTTACGCCGAGCAGGAACGTACCTTTTGCCGCCCAGTCACGGGAGCTACCAGTACCGTACTCTTTACCAGCCAGAACAACGAGAGGTACGTTGTCCGCTTGGTATTTCATCGATGCATCATAGATGCTCATGACTTCGCCAGTTGGCAAATATTTGGTTACGCCACCTTCAGTGCCAGGAGCCACTTGGTTGCGGATACGAATGTTCGCGAATGTACCGCGCATCATGACATCATGGCTACCACGACGAGCACCGTAGGAGTTGAAGTCTTTGCGTTCTACGCCATTTTCTTGCAGATATTTACCTGCAGGGCTTGTTGGCGAGATGTTACCAGCAGGCGAGATATGGTCGGTAGTGACGGAATCGCCCAACAGAGCCAATGTTTTCGCGCCGTGGATTTCGTTCACATGACCTGCTTCAGGAGCAAGATCCTTGAAGAACGGTGGTTCTTGGATATAGGTCGAACCGTCTTGCCATTCGTACAGATCGCCGGTTGGGGCAGCGATTTCGTTCCAGCGCTTGTTCGCAGTGAATACATTTCCGTACTCGGCGTTGAACAGTGCAGGGTTCATCGCTTTGCCCATCGCTTCCGACAGTTCTTGGGAAGTAGGCCAGATGTCTTTCAAATATACAGGTTGACCGTCTTTGCCAGTACCGATAGGGTCTTTGGTCAGATCGATGTCTACAGTTCCTGCCAGTGCATACGCGATAACCAATGGCGGGGAAGCCAGGTAGTTCGCTTTGACTTGCGCATGGATACGACCTTCAAAGTTACGGTTACCGGAGAGAACAGCAGCAACAGTCAGATCGCCGTCTGCAATCGCTTTGCTTGTTTCCTCTGGCAATGGACCGGAGTTACCGATGCAAGTGGTGCAACCATAACCGACGATGTTAAAGCCGAGTGCGTTAAGAGAGTCGATCAAGCCAGCATCTTTCAGGTATTGCCCAGCAACGCGGGAACCAGGAGCCAGCGAGCTCTTCACGTGTGCTGGTTTCACCAGACCTTTTTCAACCGCTTTTTTCGCTACGATACCTGCACCCAGCATAACGCTTGGGTTGGATGTATTTGTACAGGACGTAATCGCAGCAATGACGATGGAACCTGTTTTCAATACGGATTTCTCACCGTTTGCGTAAGCAACTGGAACAGATGCGTTGATTTTTTCATCTGTCAGGCCGAAACCGCCTTTGTCGATCGGAGTGCGGATGCTGTTGTTAAAGGATTCCTTCATCGCAGTCAGCTCTACGCGGTCTTGAGGGCGTTTAGGACCCGCAAGGCTTGGAACGACAGTGGACAGATCCAGTTCCAGCGTTTCGGAGAAGATTGGGTCTGGTGTATCATCGGTACGGAACAGACCTTGTGCTTTGGTGTAAGCTTCAACCAATTGCACGGTTGCTTCGTCACGACCGGTTTGTCGCATGTAGTTAAGCGCTTCCGCATCGACTGGGAAGAAGCCCATGGTTGCGCCGTATTCAGGAGCCATGTTGGCAACTGTTGCACGGTCAGCCAGTGAGATGTTGGAGAGGCCGGAACCGTAGAACTCGACGAATTTGCCGACTACGCCTTTTTTACGCAGCATTTGAGTAACAGTCAGTGCCAGGTCAGTTGCAGTAGCGCCTTCAGACAATGTGCCTGTCAGTTTGAAACCAACTACTTCAGGTGTTACGAAATAGAGCGGTTGGCCAAGCATACCTGCTTCTGCCTCGATACCGCCTACGCCCCATGCTACTACCCCAAGACCGTTAATCATGGTAGTATGGGAGTCAGTACCAACCAAGGAATCAGGGAAAGCGACCAATTCGCCGTCTACTTCACGAGTAGCAACAACGGTTGCGAGATATTCCAGGTTAACCTGGTGAACGATACCGGTCGCTGGAGGAACGGCACGGAAATTGTTGAATGCGGTTTGCGCCCAACGGAGGAAACGATAGCGTTCTTCGTTGCGCTCGAATTCCAGGTTCATGTTCGTGTCGAGAGCGGATTCGCTGCCGAATGCGTCAACCATGACGGAGTGGTCGATAACGAGATCGACGGGAACGAGTGGATTGATCCGGTTTGGATCGCCGCCAAAACGTTTCATTGCGATACGCATCGCAGCAAGGTCAACGACGGCTGGTACACCCGTGAAGTCTTGCAGCACGATGCGTGCAGGCATGAGCGGAACCTCTTGGTTGGCGTCGCGTCCTTTTGTCCAGTTCGCCAAAGAGTGGACATGTTCTTTCGTAATGGCACGATCATCGAATTGACGAACGGCTGCTTCAAGCAGTACCTTAATAGAGAAAGGCAGTTTGGAAACCTCGCCAAGGCCTTGCTCTTCGATTCCTTGCAAACGGTAGTAGGCGTACGATTTGCCGCCAGCTTGCAAAGACGATTTCACATTGTAAGCGTCTTTTTTTGCCATAGGAACGTCCTCCTATAATTGGAATAAGGGCTGAAAAACGTTCGGTTCCGTCTAGTGAAACACGGTTTCGTTTCTCGGTATGATTTCATTATACTCGATTTGCCAATAGTATTCTACCCTAAATTCACAATTTGTTTATAGATTATAGAA
>JBLNEJ010000249.1:0-8613 GCA_050262535.1 Clostridia bacterium | reverse complement strand
GCGGATCTCCTTGGACTCCAGCCGAACCTGTTCGATGATTGTTCCTAGTTTTTCCAGCGTTTGATAGTTCAATGCATTCAGCTCATCCGGGCGATTCAGGGTAATGATCCCGAGATGGCCTTCTCTGGTTAACTGCACCACTTCCTGATCCATCGTTTGCCCCTCTTTCTTTCAATCCGCACAGTGTATGTCGTTTCTCTCCTGCAAACCAACTAAGGAAAAACAAGGGAAGGGAGCCCTGGTGCGGTTCACTCGGGACCCCTCCCTTCTTTCATCACTTATCAAACGGTTTCATCCTCGATGGATACAAAATATTCACTCTTCCGATAGACAAGTGCGTCGAGTGCGGCCACAAGCCCCCGCTCATTTTCCACCTTGATCCGATACCATGCCGTACGCGGCGTGCGATTTTCCTCGACCGCCGTTGCCACAAGCCGCTCTCCAGTTCTCGCTGCTGCCATGTAGCCGATGTTCATCGACAGGGCAACCGATGTTTTCCCGTACGAATTGCTGGCTGCAGCAAACACGAAATCAGCCAGCGAAAAAATCAGCCCGCCATGAACTGTGCCATGGGCGTTCAGCATGTGTTCGTCAACCGTCACCTCGGCAACGGCCCGTCCCTCTCCCAACTCGAGAAGGCGGATGCCGAGATACTGTCCGAATGCATCTTTTGCCAATTTTTCGCAAATTTCGTCATAGTGCTTGCGGTGAATCTCCCGGTCATCGGGAAAGCGCGGTTTGCTCATGTGCTACACCACTTCAGCAAAGTGCATGGAAACGACTTTTCCGGCGAAACCCATCAAGTCTTTGCCCGCTGCTTTTCCCTCGGGGGATGACAACGCTTCCAAGATAGCCTCTTTGGTTTCGAAGTACATCTCAGCCATCAGATGCAGATCGCTTGCACCAGCCGGAGAACCGTAGATTTTGCTTACTTCCATCTTGATCAAGCCTGGCATTTTTGCAGCCAATGGCGCATGTGTCTCAAAGTAATGACTGTCAAACGCTTCTACATTCTCAGGCTTACGATAAATAGCCACCAATTTTACCATTACGCTTCTAGCCTCCTCATTAACGAATCATTTTCGCATGTTTTGTAACGTAATTGTTATATAACGTTATTTAAACGTACGTTATAATACGTATTATATTAACTCGTCAGAATCATCGTCAAGGTGTTTTTTTCTGAAAAAAAGCAAAACAGCTGTCATCTGCATCACCCTTGTGAAAGGTATGCAAATAACAGCCGTTCTTTCGGTCAGAAGCGGCCTCCTGCTTGTTGCGGTTTGTTACTTGGTTAATTTTGGAGCCGTTTCAAATACGCTCAGGAAATAACGGATTGCACCTGGGTCCAGCAAGGCATAGTACTCGCGGAACAAGACATCTGCCTCCGCCCCCATCCAGTAGTCTGGCAGCAGCTCTGCTGGGAGACCCGGGTCGATAAACAGAAACTTGCGATATTCATGAACCAGCTTGGTCTTCTCTACAAAACAAAAGCTGTCGGCGATCGGCTCATTTCGCTCCACGTTCTGCAAAAACTGTTCATATTGCGGCCGCCACTGCTGGATAAACGCTTCGAAAGATTGGTTGATTTCATTCAAATTCCAACATTTCTCCACCAAGTGCTTGTGATCGGCAAACCCAAGATGCTCAGCTGTAAAGACCTCGACAAATTCTTCCATCTTGTAGGTGCGCGTTACGTCCTTCACACTTTCCGACAGATCGATCGGACTGATCCACACACTGTTTGCCAGCATGCCAAATCCCATCCACATCAAGTCTTTGCGAAACTGGTCACGCAGCTGTCGTTGCTTTTCAGGGATATTGTAGGTGGCTATGCACCACTTACCGTTCCATTGGGAAGGCGCCGTCTCCTTGTAGATCCGCTCACCTGCTTCATCCAGGCGCTTTTTGCCGCGGGGTGTCATCGAGTAAAAGGAGCGATTGCCTGCTTTGTGTGCAACCAGCCATCCCTGGCTGACCATTCGCGAAATGGCCACCCGGACCGCCTGCTCCGATAATCCGAATTCACCCAGCATCCGCGTCAGACTGCCTACCCAAATCTCCCCCCCATAATGGCGAACGTATTCACCATAAATTGTGAAAAGCATCGATTGCGGCTTCAAAATATGTTCAACTCCAATCAGTCATTCAGTAATCAGATCTGTTCCTCTTGATAGACCTCATTATACCAGCTATTTATAACACTTGTATAACGGAGCGAACACATTCCATCATAAGATTTGCACATTCTCCGGCTACCGCTGCTTATTATTGCGTTCCGTTTTCTCCAGCAATTGGTGAATTCTTCCCATGATCTCGGCTTTCGGCAAAATCACCTGGGTAAACGTTGCCTGGCCGACCATGTTCTCATCCGTTGACGCGATCACATCGCATACGACCCTCTTGGATGTCACCTGCGTACAGGTCGCCTGAAAACGCACCTGCTGTCCGACCACAGCCATGCCGACATGCTTTGCGTCAATGGCAAAGCCGACCCCCTCCTCATCTTCCTCCAGATAGGACAAAATGATTTGGCGGCCAGCCCATTCCATATAGTGAACCATGGAGACGGTCGACATCACGTCATGCACGACCTGCCCTTCAAAAGCTGGGCGCATCTCCTCCTTCACCGTAATGACGAACGAATGCGTTGCACCTGGTTGCAACCCTTGCTTCATTGGCTACGCTCCCTGTTAGCCGCGTTCAATGATCGTCGCGATTCCTTGTCCAACGCCAATACACATGGTCGCCAGTCCATAGCGGACATCACGGCGCTCCATTTCATACAAAAGGGTAGTCAAAATACGCGCGCCACTGCAGCCAAGCGGATGTCCGATGGCAATCGAACCGCCGTTCACATTCACCCGGTCCATGTCGATTCCCAATTCGCGGATGCAGGCCAGCGCTTGGGCTGCGAATGCCTCATTCAGCTCAAACAGGTCGATATCGGAAATATCAAGACCCGCCTGCTTCAGCGCCTTGCGCGTTGCCCCGACAGGTCCAATCCCCATGATCGACGGGTCTACGCCAACGACAGCGGAAGCGATTACTTTTGCCCGCGGTTTCAGCCCCAATTCGGCAGCCTTCTCCTCGTCCATCAGCAAAAGCGCTGCCGCTCCGTCATTCACGCCGGAGGCATTGCCCGCCGTCACCGTTCCGCCCTGACGGAACGCTGGCTTCAGCTTGGCCAACTGCTCAAGCGACGTATCGGGACGCGGATGCTCATCCTGCGCAAACACGGTCACCGCTCCCTTGCGCCCAGGGATTTCCACCGGAACGATCTCGGCTTCGAATTTGCCTTCAGCAAGCGCTTGGGCATATTTCTGCTGGCTATGCAGCGCAAACTGGTCCTGGTCTTCACGGCTGATTCCGAACTGTTCGGCAACGTTCTCCGCCGTTTCTCCCATGCTGTAAGGGTGATACATCTCTGCCAGCTTCGGGTTGATAAAGCGCCAGCCGATCGTCGTATCAAACAGCTCCGGGTTCCCCCGCTTGAAGGCGCTGTCCATTTTCCCCATGACGAATGGAGCGCGCGTCATGCTTTCGGTACCGCCGCCAATATAGACGCTTCCGTTGCCCGCCGCGATTGCATTGGCGCATTGGTTTACTGCTTCCAGTCCAGAGCCGCACAAACGGTTTACCGTCACACCGGGAACGGTGATGGGCAATCCTGCCAGCAACAGCGACATTCTTGCCACGTCGCGGTTATCCTCTCCCGCCTGATTGGCACAGCCAAAAATAACATCCTCGATCAACGCGGGATCAATTTCGTTGCGCTCAACCAGCTTCTTGAGCACCACTGCCCCGAGGTCATCGGGACGTACATCCTTCAATGCGCCGCCGTATCGGCCTACAGCCGTTCTGATTGCATCGATAATTACCGGTTTCCCCATTTCTTTCTCCTCCTGTTGAATTTATTTGGTTGTTTATCTTCTGGCGTACGTTCCAGTGGCAAACGCAACCAGCACCCCATCGTCTGTCGTGATACGGGCTTCCATAACGATCAACGTCCGTCCTCGCTTCAATACCTTCGATTCAGCGATCAGAAGCGAGCCCTTGGCAGGGGCGAGGTACTGCACCTTGCTTTCTACGGTCACACATTGTTGTACACCGTCCACATGAGGGGCAGCCCCATGTCCCATCGCAACATCGGCCAACGTGCTGGTGACCCCGCCGTGTACCACACCTTCAATACTGTTGAACAACTCCGGGCGAATCGGCAATACAGCCGTGCAGCCCGATTCATCGACCCGTTCTATTTGGATCCCGAGGTAGTGATTAAATCGATTCTTGGTGTTTTCTGTGCCCATTGTTGCCCCCCTTGCTTTCGGATATGTCGATAATTTTATATAACGTTTATAAAACGTTCGATTTATTTATAGTATATTGATTGCTTTTTTTGAAGTCAAATTATTTATCTGACTGTTCAGGCTTTGCTGATGTGAAAACACACTCTCTCGTTATGGAAAAAAGCTAACGATCCAAGAGCAAGTCCCCCTCTTGTCCCGATAGCTTTTCCCTTTTTTCTATAAAACAGCCGTTTCCAATACGAGCTCGTTTCGCGCAAACCGTTCAATTGATAGCGCAGCAAGATCGATCGTTTCGTATCGCCCCAACCGGATCAGCTCCGACATCGCCTTCCCGGCTGCGGGAGCCTGTTGAAAACCGTGCCCGCTGAAACCGGTGACCATGTAATAGCCATTCAGCTCGGGATGTCCGCCGATGATCGCATTGTGGTCGATGTAGTTGTAATCGTACACCCCCGCCCATCCCCGCTCCAGCTTCAGCTTCTCAAAATGGGCGCTGCGAGCCGCCAGCCGCGGCCAAATCTCTTCCAGAAAGAAGTCCTTCTCCCAATGGAATTCAAACCCGTAGGGTACATCCTTGGCAAGTCCCACATTGATCTTCGGTCCTTCGCTGCGAAAATGAATGCCTGATCGGTCAAAAATAAATGGAAGCGGCTTTTGGAACGGGACGGCTGTCTGGATGCTGTACACCTGCCGGCGCAACGGGCGCACAGGGATGTCGATACCGACGGTTTTGCTGATTTCCCCTGACCATGCTCCGCTGGCATTAATGACAATCGGTGCGAAATACTCCTCTCCCGACTCCAGCACGACTCCCGAAATCTGCCGCAAGCCATCGCTTTGGATGCGGGCAACTTTTTGGTACTTATATTCGGCGCCCATTCGCTTTGCTTTTTTGATATAGGCTTGCAGCACCGAGTACGGGTCCATGTAGCCGTCTTCCGGGCTGAATATGCCGGCGCTCACATCGGCCACGTTCAGCTCGGGGATCATCGTTTTCAGTTCGTCTTGTGTCAGCACCTGCACATCGACACCGAGGCTGCGTTGAAAATCGAGCTTTTCCAAAAAGGGAGGCAGCGTCGTATCATCGACCAAAAACAGATAGCCGTGCTGCTTCAGATCAATCCGGATATCCTCCCCGTCGAGCGCCATTTCCTGCTCGAACTGCTTGTACACCTGCATGCTGTACTGGCTGAGCCGGATGTTGACCTCTGTCGTGAACATTTGGCGAATCCCGCCCTCGCTGCGCGGCGTCGAGGCGAATTCATAGGTCCGGTCCTGTTCAAACAGAGCGATTCTGCCGGTATAGCCGTCCTTCAACAAATTGCAAGCGATACTGGATGCCATAATGCCGCCGCCGACGATCAGCAGGTCGTACCGATTGCTCATAGGGCTTCCCTCCCCGCCATCTGTTAATCGAACATCAATGGACGGGCCAGCTTGACGAAAGAGGCGCCATCAAGCATGAGCGAATCGCCGCTGATGTAGGTGGATTCGTCAGAGATGAGAAACAAGCAGGCATTGGCGACATCCTCTGCCGTACCGATGCGCCCGAGCGGCTGGTAATCGAGCGTCTGGCGGAATGCTTCCTCCGGGTCCGGCAAGGTGGAAAAGGTACGGTACAGCATCGGCGTATCGATCGTACCGGGGCAAACCGCATTGACACGAATGTTCATCGGGCCGAAATCGAGCGCCATCTGGCGGGTCAAGGCCGTGATGCCGCCCTTGGAAGCGGCATAGGCAGCCAACCGTGTAATGGTGCGATAGGCGTGCCAGGAGGCCATGTTGACGATCGAGCCGCCCCCGCGTTTGGCGATGTGCGGTACGGCGTATTTGGAGCAAAGAAACGTCCCTTGCAGATTGACGCCCATAACGTTCTGCCATTCCTCAAGCGAAGTGTCGAGAATCGATTTGCGCATGCTGACCGCGGCGTTGTTGACGAGCGCATCGATGCCGCCAAACGTTTGTACCGTTGTCTCGATCATGCTGATCACACTGGTTTCGTCCTTTACGTCAGTCAGGACAAAAATCGCATCGGTTCCCGCTTCGCGCAATTGCGCCAGCACCTTCTCCCCTTCCTCCTGATTGACATCCGCAATGACGATTTTGGACCCGTGCGCACCGAGCTTTTGCACGATGCACGCCCCGATCCCCTGGCTGGCTCCTGTCACGATTGTGACCTTGTCTTGCAACCGCATCCTGTTCATCCCCTTTTTTCTTTATGAAAACCTCCTGCCTTCTGTTCGTCCTCTTGTTGTTTGCGTTACTCCCATTATACTAGGTTGGCACCAGTTTAAAATTGAATATTCCAACTATTGTATAGAATCGTTTTATGAGTGGCTGCTGTAACGGCTTTACCCGTATTGTTTTTACGGGAGTAAACATCGCGTGTTATTTATACACCAAATAACACAAGCCCATTTGCCAGACGTAAAAATAGGAAGCCGCCCTCCCGTAAAGTATCCTTTCGGGTCATTTTGCTTCCTATTTCTTTTTGCTACAGTATGTTCTGTACCAGAAAAGACCAACCCCAGATCGGAGTGTGACCAAACAGATGCCTTACATCAACGTTCAAATTACAAAAGGAGCGACTCGCGCGGAGAAAGCGCAGATTGTCCAGGAGTTTACAGAGACGCTGACGCGCGTTCTCGGGAAAAAGCCGGAGCATACCCATATTGTCATTCAAGAGATCGAGGATGAGAACTGGGGATTCGCCGGTATGCTGACAGATGATTTCCGAAAGCTGCAAGGATAGGTTCCTTTTCATTCAATCCTGGGCGCAATCCATTCATTGCAACGCGTCCGCGGTTCAGCGGGAGTTACCAGGATGACCTCTACAGGCCAGTGCTCTCCTGAATCGCTTTGCCCTTGAACGGATCACCGACAAACGGGCCCCTGCTCGACATTTGCGTCACTTGGCGTGCCATATATGTAGGCGTATATGGCATGTCCTGCTCCAGCCACCAAAAAATAACCCCCAAGTACGCCGACGCAAAATACGGAACCGTGATATCAACCGACACGGCGAACTCCACCTTGTCGGCTTTCATCCTCTCCAGTCCCTCTTTCATAAACTGCGTCATGATGTCCTTCATCCGATCGATCAGGTGCTGCATGTTTTTCTCGGTCAAAATCGTCCGATAAAACGCGGAATGCAGCGCAATCTGTTCAAACAGGCGCACAAGCACCGGATGAGGCTGATCGATCCGGTAGTCGAACTCCTCGTACGTCATGCTCACCATTTTTTTCAATTCATTCATGATCTCCTCAAAGCTCTGCTCAAGCAAATCGTCCTTGCTGTAAAAATGCAAATAAAAGGTCGTCCGGTTCAAGGTTGCCCGCTCGGCAATTTCCTGCACCGAAATTTTGCTGTATTCTTTTTCCCGCAGCAGGCTGATCAACGCGTTCCACAGCATTTCCCGCGTTCGTTTGACCCGGGGGTCCATTCGCTTGGATGTCATCGACATTTCCCTCCTATCTTGTCTACCTTTTCCTCATTTATCTACATTTATTATCTTACTGTCGATTAATCAACATCACAACCAAACGTGTTCATTGCCTATTTTACTGGTGTTGATAAGATTATTTTACATGAAGTTGTCGATAAAAGAAAAAAAGCGGATGTTATCGACAACAACAATGAAAGCACTTACATCGACGAAAGGAGGAGTATCCATGCCAGCAAAGCGACCGGCACAATGGGACCGTGAAGTGGATGTGATTGTACTGGGAACAGGAGGAGCTGCCCTAACTGCCGCCATCCTCGCTCATGACCAGGGTGCAGAGGTTTTGATTCTTGAAAAAGCCGCACAAATCGGGGGCACAACCGCTTTTTCCGGTGGGGTGCCATGGATTCCAATGAATCGTTATATGAAAGAAAACGGATTGTCCGACTCACGCGAGGACGCCTTGCTTTATTTGCGCCGTTTAACTGGGGGCAAGGAACCTGATCCGGCACTGCTTGACGTGTTTGTCGACAATGGCTGGAAAATGATTGATTACTTGCACGAGCATACGCCGCTGCGTTTTGCCTATCCGCAAAACTATGCCGATTACTATGGGAATCTACCAGGCGGCAAGCGGGAAGGCCGTTCGCTTGATCCGAAGCCGTTCGAACTGAACCAGTTGGGTGAATGGGCAGAGCGCGTGCGCCGCAATCCGATTTTTCCACCGCTCACACTCGAGGAAGGCGGTGCGACTGATCCGACGCAAATCGACTTCACCATTGTTGCCGAACGGATGGAGAACAACATCGTGACGATGGGTCGCGCCCTGATCGGATCGCTGTTCAAAGCGCTGCTTGACC
>JBLNEJ010000248.1:0-3728 GCA_050262535.1 Clostridia bacterium | reverse complement strand
CACAGCCCGTTGAACAGCCGCGCCAGGAAAGGATCTGCCTTGCGTAAGCGCCAATCCCCCGCTGCGGCGGTTGCAGCATAGACGTTAATCAATATCTCGCCGTCCTTCGGTACCGGCTTGGCGACATCCCGAAGCTGCAGTACATGTGGCGGCCCGTACCGCTCATATACGATCGCTTTCATCCCTTCCCCCTCCAGTCAGCCTTCGCTATTTTCCTAATTTATACGCTGTAATTGGAGGAAAGTTCCAGTTTCTTCCCCTACAACCCGACAAACAACCGTACCAACAGCGCAATCCGCTGCGCCATCGCGGAAATGACAACATGCTCATGCGAAGCATGGGCACCATCGCCAACTGGCCCAAGTCCATCGAGAACGGGAATGCCTTCATCCGCAACAAAATTGCCGTCACTCGTACCGCCAACCCCGATCTCATCCAGGCTGAATCCTTCTTCCTTCGCCAATTGTTGGGCCAATGCGAACAGACGAACCGTACCTTCTGTTCGTTCCATCGGCGGCTTGTTGATTTTGCCGTGCAACTCCAGTGTTGCTCCTGGCACGACCGGAGCAAGCTGCTGCATCAACTGCGTGATTCGAGCAGCCTCCGCTTTTTGGCTGACGCGGACATCAATGACCGCCGTAGCTGACTCCGGGACGACATTCGAGACCGTACCGCCCTTGACTTCGCCGACGGAGAGCGTCGTTCCTTTTGCATAATAGGTCCACGTCTGGTTTAGCACAATTTGATGCGCGATTTCTTCAATAGCGTTGATCCCTTTGGCATGATCATTGCCGGCATGCGCGGAACGACCTTTCGCATGGAGTATAAACTCGCCGCCGCCCTTGCGACTCGTCTTGATCAACCCCTCTTCGCCAAAAGAAGGTTCAATGACAAGCGCTGCGACGCTTTGACGTGCTTCTTTGCGAATGAGCGCTTCCGAGGATGGACTGCCAACCTCCTCATCGGTGTTCCAAAAAAAGACAAGCTTTTTCGATAGCGGAAGCTTGTGTGTGAGAATCGCCTGCAAGGCAAAGTAGGCGAACACGATGCCCGCCTTCATATCGTAGGTTCCTGGCCCGTATGCCTTTCCGTCCTCGATGCGCCACGGTTCTTGCGTCAGTGTTCCGATCTCTTTGACCGTGTCAAAATGACCGAGAATGAGCAGCTGTTCTTCGCCCTCACCACATTCAATCCGAAGCTGGTCGCCGTAGGCAGGCTGTGCGATCCGCTCTACCTTGCAGCCCAATCTGGCAAAACGCTCCGCAATCCGCTCGCCCAAACGATCGACCGCCGGCTTGTTATGGGTAGGTGTTTCGATTTCCACATATGTTTGCAATTCCTTCAGAATCTCGTCTTGCTTTTCTTGAAAGAAAGAAGTCCAGTTCATGATCATGCGCCTCCATTCACGTAAATGCTCCTCCACGATTGTACTATTAGCAGAAGAATGGCGAAACCAAATCTGAACGAAAAAATGTTTTTTGTTACCATCATCGGCAAAAACGGAGAGGATTGGACATACTAGAAACGCGTGGTTCCCTCGCTCGCGTAATCCCCTAACTTTTCCATGGAGGTCTTACTGATGAAAAATAGAAACGCCGTTTCCAGTCTCCTGCTATCAGCGCTGCTTGTCCTCTCGCTTGCGTCCGGGTGTGGGGCAGGCGGCAAGCAAGCGCAGCCGAACCAGCAACCGAACCAACAGCCGGCCCAGCAAGGGGGAGCTGCAGGGGGAGGGGCTAAGCCGAAGCTGATTATGGCCACCTCAGCCGATTACCCGCCGTATGAGTTCCACGACACGTCCGGTGGCAACGATGTGATCGCCGGGTTTGATATTGATATCGCGACGTATATCGCCAAGGAAGTCGGATTTGATTTTGAAGTCAAGGATATGGACTTCAACGGCCTTCTTCCGGCGCTGCAAGCCAAACGCGTCGATTTCGTCATGGCGGGCATGACGCCGAAGCCGGAACGCTTGGCGAATGCCGATTTCTCCGAGATTTATTACGAGGCGAAAAACACGATCGTCGCCAAAAAGGGGAGCAATCTGACCAAGCCTGAGGATTTGGCCAACAAAACCGTCGGTGTGCAGCTGGGCTCGATCCAGGAGGGGGAAGCCAAAGAACTCGCGACCAAAATCAAAGGAATGCAAATCAAGCCGTTGAACAAAATCGCGGAAATCATCCAGGAGCTCAAGTCGAGTCGGATCGATGCCGCCATTATTGAAGACACGGTCGCAACCGGCTATGTCGCATCGAACAAGGATTTGGCGTTCAACCCGATCCCGCAAAGCGGTCCGGCCGGTTCGGCTGTCGCCTTCCCTAAAGGCTCTGCGTATGTCGGCAAGTTCAATGACGCGATCAAGAAAATGAAGGATTCCGGTGAATTGGACAAGCTGATCAAGAAATGGTTCGAAAAATAATTCGGTGCATAAAGGTGTGGTCAGCACGTGGATCTCGATTTTTCACGCATCTCGGATAAAGTCAACTACATTTTGGGCGGGATCGTCGACACGCTTCAATTCACGCTGCTCTCCGCGATCGTCGGCTTTTTGCTCGGTGCCCTGCTGGCCTTGTTCAAAATATCAAACAACCGTCCGCTCAAATGGGCAAGCATCTTTTATACGTCGATTTTTCGGGGGACACCGCTGATTTTGCAGCTGATCCTGATTTATTTTTCCATCCCCCAATTGATCAATTACAACATTAGTCCGTTGATGGCCGGGGTAATCGCATTCGGTTTGAACTCAGCGGCTTATACATCCGAAACGATCCGTGGCGGAATTCTCGCTGTCGACCGGGGGCAGCGAGAAGCCGCAATGTCGCTTGGGGTGCCTTATCGCAAAATGATGGTGGATATCATTTTCCCGCAAGCCTTGAAAAACATCATGCCTGCCTTGGTGAATGAGAGCATCAACCTGTTGAAAGATTCCGCGTTGGTATCGGTCATCGGGGTCACCGATGTGTTGCGTCGTGCCAACATCGTTGCAGCGGAGAAATTTATTTATTTCGAACCTTTGCTTTTTGCCGGACTGATTTATTACGTGATGGTCATGAGCCTGACCTGGGCAGCACGGGGATTCGAGAGGAGGCTGAGGCGCAGTGATTAAGGTGGAGAAGCTCTCGAAGTCGTTTGGCAAGCTGGACGTGCTGCATGACATCTCCACGGAAATCGGCAAGGGCGATGTCGTGGCCATCATCGGCCCGTCTGGTTCGGGAAAATCAACGTTTTTGCGCTGCATGAACCTGCTGGAGATCCCGACGCAGGGAAAAGTCTGGATCGATGGAGAAGAGATCACCTCGAAAAAGACGGATATCATGAAGGTTCGGCAAAAAATCGGGATGGTTTTTCAGCATTTTCACCTGTTTCCCCATATGACCGTCCTGCAAAACCTGACCTATGCCCCCATTCAGGTGAGAAATTGGCCAAAGGAGCAAGCCGAGCAAAAGGCGAACGAGTTGCTCAAGCGCGTCGGCCTGTTGGAAAAGGCGGAGGTGTTTCCCTCCCGCTTGTCAGGCGGTCAGAAGCAGCGCGTGGCGATTGCCCGTTCCTTGGCGATGGAGCCGCAGATCATGCTGTTTGATGAGCCGACATCAGCGCTAGACCCGGAAATGGTGAAGGAAGTGCTGGATGTGATGAAGTCGCTTGCCCACACCGGCATGACGATGGCGATCGTGACGCATGAAATGAATTTTGCGCGTGAGGTTGCGGATCGAATCTATTTTCTCGATGGG
>JBLNEJ010000247.1:0-9491 GCA_050262535.1 Clostridia bacterium | reverse complement strand
AGGTGTTTTGATCCCTGTCCTACAAACGGGGGTCAGTCCCGTAGAACTGAAGGTTTTTTTCTTTATAAAATCCTCCATGAGACGCCCACAAATATCTCTCGAAAAAGGGAAAGCTGTCCCGAGGAAAACGGAGAAAAGGCGAGGGCCTTTGGGACACGGCTCAGGCGTAATGGAAAAAGCGGAACACGCTTTTGCGTCCAACGTGTGCCGCTTCCCTGAATCCGCATGTTTTGGACGCAGTTCCGCTTTTGAAATGAAGCCGACCAGGAATGACCCCAGCGAAGTGTCCCAACCGCCCGGAGCGTTTTCTCCGTTTTCCTCCACCCCAGCAGCCCTACTCCCATTTGGATTCTTTTTCAATGTAAACAGATTCCTTTCAGTTTTACTATACTCGCGTGCTATACTTATGTCAGAACGAATCAGCAAAGCTGTCGCAGCAAAGGAGGAGAAAGGTTGCAACTTCGAAGAGTACCGATCATGCTGTCTTTTGTTTTGACGATGCTCATTTTGTTTGGCGGCTGGTACCTGTATCAGCAGCTTGAAGTGAAGGAACCGTTGAAAAAGGAAGTGCAACAAATGACTTCCGCAATGCTGGGTGACCTCGTCGTGTCGAACAAACAAGTTGATATAAAGCTGAAAGTAACGAATCCAGAGCTTTTTCCGCAGGAATATCAAAAGCTGTTGAAAACCATCGAAGAACGGACGCAGAATAAACAGCTGGACATTGAGATTATGAATCAGGATGAACAGCTCAAGAACATTTGGGCAAATGGCCAGTTTGCTGTCAATGAAGCGATGGAGCTGCATCAATACAGTCGTATTCCGCAGCTGCTGCATGTATGGAAGCAGACGTACAAGCTCGATGTGGCAGATGCCAAAATGGATGATACCCATATTTATGTCTATTTGAAGAGCGGAAACAAAGACTTTTATACGATGATGCCGCGCACCGCTACAAATGGGGAGGTGACGCTTCGTGTCTAAAGAGATGCTGTACGGGATTGTTCCCGCACTACTGATCTTTCTGCTGTTTCTCGGGGTCAACATTACGCCGTTCCTTGTGTTTGCGGCGTTACTGGCAGGGCTGCTGTTTGTGATGAAGCGTCAAGGCAATCTGAACCTTGGCGGTCGGGCAAAGGCCAGCTCGCACACGGTACCGAAGTCAAGCATTCAGTTTGTTGATATCGGCGGCCAGCAGAGAGCCAAGACTGAGCTGAAGGAAGCGCTTGATTTCTTGATTTACAAGGATAAAATCGAACAATACGGCATCCGTCCGATTAAAGGGGTACTGTTGACCGGGCCTCCGGGTACCGGGAAAACCTTGATGGCCAAAGCTGCGGCGAATTATACCAATTCGGCGTTTGTCGCAGCCTCCGGTTCTTCCTTTGTTGAAATGTACGTAGGGGTCGGGGCGCAGCGATTGCGTGATCTGTTCAAGGAAGTTCGCCAACTTGCAGAGAAGAATGGTCAGGAAAGCGGGATCATTTTTATTGACGAGATCGACGTGATCGGTGGGAAGCGAGATGGTCAGCAGCAAAAGGAATATGACCAGACGCTGAACCAGCTGTTGACGGAGATGGACGGAATCGCGACGCAGGACAAGCCGCGCATTCTCGTGATCGCGGCAACGAACCGCAAGGACATGCTTGATTCCGCCTTGCTTCGTCCCGGGCGATTCGACCGTCACATCACGGTTGATTTGCCGGACAAGGCAGCCCGCGAGCAGATTTTGACCATCCATACGGCAAAAAAACCGCTGAGCGACGACGTGTCGTTGGAGCGTGTCGCGCAGGAGACGTTCGGCTTTTCCGGTGCGCAGCTGGAGAGTGTAGCGAATGAGGCTGCGATTTATGCAATGCGTGAGAAGAGCGCCAAGATTGAAGCACGGCACTTTTCGTTCGCAGTGGACAAGGTCATGATGGGGGAAAAGGTGGACCGAGAAGCATCGCTGGAGGAGAAAAAGCGGGTTGCGCTCCATGAGCTGGGGCATGCAATCGTCAGCGAGCGGGTTCGACCTGGCTCTGTTTCTCAGGTGACCTTGAGCCCGCGTGGACAGGCACTTGGCTACGTGCGTCAAAATCCGATGGAAGACCGTTATTTGTACACCAAGGAAGCACTGGAACAGCAGATCATGGTTAGTCTTGGAGGAGCGGTAGCGGAAGAAATTTATTATGGCGGACGAAGCACGGGTTCGAAAAACGATTTCGAGCAAGCTCTTGGAATGGCGCAGGAAATTGTGCAAAGCGGGATGTCCGATATGGGCATCGTGCATCTGCAATTCGTCGACAAGACCAAGGTGCATGACGAGGTGAATTCGATCCTGAACAAGCTTGTGGACAAAACACGCGAAATGTTGAAGAAGCACGACGAGGTGTTTACATCAAGCTTGCAGCATCTGTTGGAACAGGAAGTCGTTCATGGCGACCAGTTCCGGGACATGCTGCGTCGCAATACGGAAACGATGGAGGAGATGGCGGGCTGATGAGCCCGCCATTTTTGCGTACATAGGGGAGATGAAAGGTACCGGAGCCTCTCTATTTGGATGTGAGCGATGTGGCTACTTTTTTCATTTCCTCAAGCGGGATCGTCCCGGTCAGCTTATAGATGACACCATCTGTATTTTTCCACATAAGCGATCGATGTGAATCAATTGCAGGCTTGGGGTCATTCCCTTGGGGAGGAGTCATGCCTAGTTCGTTTCCGACGAGAACCGTTGTCTCATTCATCCTTACCTCTTCACCTTCAAAGCTGGCGTAAATGGATGCCATGTCGGCCGCTTTTGAAACGGTCAGTACCCAGAATGATCCTTCGCTAGTGTAAACAACATTTACGGTCGGTTCTCCTTTCGGGCCGAACATATCCGTTAATTTGCTACCTTTTGGCACATATGCAGAGGGTGAGAGTGGCAGACCTGTCTGTTGTGAAGCTTCCGCGAGGGATTTGTAGTTGACGGTTTCCTTTGGGACCGAAGGATTTTGTTCCTGTTCCTTCAGTTCTTCAGGCGTCAGTTCGGCAACGGCCGGTCCTTGCTGTGTTTCCACGATCTTATACATAAACAGTCGGCTCCAGCTATCGCTTGCCCATGCTTGTGCTTTTGGGGACAGATTGACAATCATTAAGCCTGCAACAATCAGGGTGATCGTAACAGTGCTGAATACCATACGACGATTTGTAAACATAATAGGACTCTTCCCTTCCTTTTTCGTTAGATCGTCCTGAATGCGTCTCCATAGTTCGGGGGAATCAGGCAATTGTTCCGCCTGCTTATTTAGAGTGTCTTTCAGCAATTTTTCCAACAAGGTTCTTCCCCTCCTTTTCCTGGTCATCCCGATAAGGTGAAAATCCGCAGTTTTGCATCGAGTCGGCTATTTTCAAGCGCGCTGTATGAAGTCTGGATTTGATTGTTCCTTCTTTCGTTTCAAGAACGATCGCAATTTCCTTGACGGACAGCTCGTTGAAGTAATAAAGCACGACGACCGTCTGTAGGGATTTTTTCAGTTTGCCTACTGCGTCATACAGCTGACGGTATAGTTCTTTCGTTTCCGCCTTATCAGAGACATTGCCATTGTCATCAGGTTCGGAGTCAACGTTGTAAGAAAAAAATGTTTTCCACTTTTCCTTGCGAACCATCCGAATACAAATACGCATCAGGATTTGATAAAACCACGAATGAAACTTGTCAGGCTGTTTCAAAGACTTGATTTGACGGAAGCATTGAAGAAAGGCCTCCTGTGCGATATCATCAGCCAGATCTTTGCGACGGCTGATTAAATAGGCCGTTTGCCTTGCTTTTTGGGCATAGTCCGAAAAAAGCTGTTCAAAGGCAGCGAGATCTCCTTGTTGACAACGAATGATTAGTTGCTCATTATTCACATTCAACTTCCTTTCTGTTTGGGTACCCTTGCTATATAGAGACCTTAGGAAGAGCTTTGGTTCATTTTTTGACAAGATTACTTCTATATCGTGTAAAAGTGGTATACTAATATTTAAATTCTGACATAGATATGAAAAAATCAAATGAGATTGACCGACTCTGTGATGGACATGTGGGGCAATATGATATGAGAAGCAATCTGATCCTGTTGATGTGTGTTACGTATCTGGTATCCTATTTTTTCCGTTTTGACTGGCTGCAATGGTTTCTTGGAGCATTAACGATCATCGTGTTCGTCGGCAGTTTGGGTGGCGCGAAAACAGCACCGCGCGCTTTTTCGCTCGTCATGTTCAGCGCAGCCGCGATCCTCGTCATGGGGAGAGAAAACGGGATGGAGGAAATGCTCGCCGATGTCAGCGTGAATTTGTCGCTGCTCACACTGGTTACACTCGTGCCGCTCATGGCAATCCCTTTGCGAACGGGCGGTTTTTTTCCGGCGATTCATTATACCATTGCCAAATGGACAGCAGACCCTCGCAAATTGTTTGGCGGAATGGCGCTGTTTGTGTTTTGTCTGGGGCCGCTCCTCAACATGGGGGCGATCCGCATCCTGCATGAAATGGTGCGCGAGGTAAAGCTAGGATCGACCTTCTTGGCAAAAGCGTACTTACTCGGATTTTCAGCGCTGATGCTTTGGTCTCCGTATTTCGCATCGGTCGCAAGTGTATTGCTGTACCTGGATGTGCCGATTCAAACGTACCTGCCCCTCGGCTTTTCTTTGGCAGTCGTTCAACTTCTTGTTGGGAATGTGCTTTTTGCGATTTGGTTACGAAGGCAGAAAGGGACGTTCGGCAGGCTGTCGGACGACATCCCCGGTAACGAGCAAATACATATGAACAAAAAAATGAAGCAGCTTGCAGCGATTGTCATAGGACTAATGCTTGTGACACTGCTGCTGGAATATGCGACGAAGCTGCCGATGCTGATTCTCGTCATCCTCATTGTGATCACGTTTCCGTTAACATGGTGTGTCGCAAGTGGTAAATGGAAAGAATGGAAGGTGTCTTTCCAAGAGTTTCGCCAAAACTCCGTTCCGATGATGAACAATGAGATCGTCCTGATGATCAGCGCTGGTTTTTTTGGACAGGCGTTGAACGGAACGACCTTTGCGGAAGGCGTGGAGTCGTTGGTCAATGCTCTCGCTGCTGAATCCTTTTTGCTGTTCGTGGTGACTGTGATGCTTTCATTCGTGATGCTTACGTTTTTGGGGATTCATCCGCTTGTGCTCGTCACCATTTTGGCTTCAAGCCTGGATGCGGAGATGATCGGTACAAGCAAGGCCGTACTGGCGCTCATGCTGATGATCTCCTGGTCGATCTCAAGCGTGTTGAGTCCGACCAATCCGCTCAATATCCTTGTCAGCAGCCTCGTACAACAGCCGGGTATTCGTGTGGGGGCACGGGATAACGGCTTGCTTTTGGCCAGCAGCTTTGTTTTGGGTATCCTTTATGTGTATTGGCTGCATTGAAGGAAAGAACAGATGCAATGATTGTCCTAATCGTGTACACTTAAAATAAGAAACTGAAATTATGTAAGGGAAGGAAGAAAATAAAGTGAGTACTATTACGACAGACAATCCGAGACAAGCCGAATATCCGATCCATCCCTTGTTTATCGAGCGTTGGTCCCCGCGCTCTTACTTGGACAAGGAAGTTTCGGATGAAATGCTCTACACCATTCTGGAAGCTGCTCGTTGGGCACCCTCTGCATCCAACGAGCAACCGTGGCGCTTCATTGTGGCACGCAATCAGGAGGAAAAAGAGAGCTTTTATCCGTTCATTGCGGAAGGCAACCTGCTGTGGTGCACGAAAGCACCGGTACTGATTATGCTGCTTTCCCACAAGGTGACTTCCCGCGATACAGAGAATCGCTCCCACAGCTTTGATGCTGGAACAGCATGGGGATACCTTGCACTTGAGGCCGCTCGTCAAGGGCTGTCAGCCCATGCGATGGCCGGGTTTGATCCGGAAAAGGCAAGAGCAGCGCTTCACGTACCGGACGAGTACGATCTGCAGGTCGTCATCTCGCTTGGGTACCGTGGGGATCGCTCCGCACTGTCCGAGCCGTTGCAGGCCCGTGAAACACCATCCATGCGTCGTCCGCTGTCAGCATCGATTTTTACAGGAATCTTTGGCAAATAATCTAATCGAACCGCCCAGGCCCGATGTGTAATACGGGCCTATTTTTCCTTCGTGGCGTTTGTCTACGTGTGTCCTTCTCCTAGACAGCTGCATATGCTAGGCATGACATAGGCGAGAGCAATCATCACGAAGGAAGGGATAACGATGGCCAAACAATCCCCGAAAAAAACGGCAAAGCCCAAAAAGACCCGACAGGATTCCCTGTTTTTCCTGGATAATGACATTGAATTTGACTGGTTAAGCGAGCTGCCGGAAGCAGATCGTTCACATGAAAGAACGGACATGTCTTCGAAAACGTTGAGCGACGAGAAACCACCTGCCAAGACAAACGTTTCGCAATTCCCGCCACTGCAAATGGTTCCAAAGGGGAGTGTCTCCTCGAATCAGAAGTCGTTCTCTTCCGTCATGAAGGAACGAAAGGTTGAAAAGCTCGAGAAGCAGCAGCCCGTCGTCTACACAGACGACCTGTCGGACAACATCATTACCACGGAAAAAATCGCCAATCGGGCAATTGATGAAAGCAAGATCAAACCGGGAAGCATCAGTACCCCCCTGTTGAAAGATTATGCTGTTGACAGCTCAAAGCTGGCAAATTACAGCGTGACCTCGAGCAAGCTGAGTCCACAGGTGATTGAAGAATTCCACGTTGCCGACAATGCCATTTCCGGTAAAAAATTGCTCGATCGTTCCATTTCGGGCGACAAGCTGATGAACAACAGCATTACGAGCGACAAGCTCGCCGACAAAACGATTGACGCGATGAAAATTGCGGAGCGATCCATCGAAACAAAGCATCTTCAGCACCAATCGATCACATCCGAGCTGATTGCAGATCAATCCATCAATGCAGACAAGATCCGAATCGGCTCGATTCAAACCGCCAACCTGGCCAATCTTGCAGTAAACACTGCCAAGCTGGATGATGGAGCGGTATCGACGGAGAAGCTTGGCAACGGTTCAGTCACAGCCGAGAAAATTTTGGAAGACAGCCTTGATTCGTACCACCTGCGAGCCAAGTCCATTTTGCATCGGCATTTGGGCGAATATGTGGTTCACAGTGAGAATATTGCGCAAAACAGTATACGAGCCGACCATCTGGGCAAGGAAACGATTACGTCGGAGAAAATTGCCAAGCAAGCGATTACTCCGCAGCAGCTCAGCGACAATGCGGTAACCACCAACAAGCTGGCACCGGAAGCGGTAAGCGAGCTTCACTTGCAAGCCCATTCCGTACAAACCCGCCATCTGCTCGATGGTTCAATCACGCACAAAAAGCTTGGCTATCAGCAGGTGACCAACAAAAAGCTGGCTGATCACGCTGTAACCGCTGAAAAGCTCGCTCCAAACAACGTCTACGGCTTCCATATCAGCCCGGAAACGATCCAAACCGAGCATGTGCAAGAAGGGGCGATAACAAAAGACAAAATTGCCAGTCGCTCCATCGTCTCGGCGCATTTGTGTGACAGAGTGATTGATACGCAGCATGTAGTCGAAGGCTCACTCACAACCAACAAGCTGGCGGATCAGTCCGTTACCGAAGGGAAAATCGCCAATCAAGCCGTGACGACCAACAAGCTGCTGGATGCAAGCGTCACGTCCGAAAAGCTGAAGGACGGCTCCGTTGTAGAAAGCAAGATGGCAGCCGAGTCCATCAAGTCCCGCCATCTTTCAAAGGGAGTCATTACCTCGGATCACCTCGCCAAGCAATCGGTACTCGGTGCCCATGTCGGTCAGTATGAGATTGGTGCGGAACATTTACGAGACAAGTCGATCAAAACGGAAAAGCTGCAAGATCAAGGCATTACTTCGGAGAAGCTAGCAGACCAAAGTGTTGACGGTTCCAAACTGGCGACTCATTCGGTAGACACTGACCACCTTGTCAACGGAGCAGTGAATGCAGATAAGCTGGGCTTGCACGCTGTTTACGCCGAACATCTGACACCCAGCGTGATCAACAGCGAGCACTTGCATGATCGGAGTGTCACGACCGAGAAGTTGCAGGACGGTGCGGTCACGACTGAAAAACTGCAGGATTTTTCCATTACGGCAGATAAAATTGCCAATCAAAGTATTGACGGTTCCAAGGTTAGCGCCTATTCGATTGATACGGACCATCTGATCGATGCATCGGTAACTCATGAAAAAATTGCTGCGCAATCGATTCATTCCCATCATCTCAACCCACACTTGATCGGCACGAAGCATATTAGCAAAAAGGCAGTGACAACGGATAAACTGCAAGACCAATCCATTAGCACGGAAAAGCTGCAAGATTTTGCGGTCACTGCCGAAAAGCTGCGTGACCAAACGATCTCAACAGCGAAGTTGCAGGATGGTGCGGTCACAGCTGAAAAACTGCTGGATCAGAGCATTACCGCTACCAAGCTACAGGAGCAAGCGGTGGCTGGCGAGCATTTGCAGGATGGTGCGGTTACCGCTGAGAAACTGGCGAACAGGTCTGTATCGGAAGTTCATTTGCAAGCGAAGTCTGTTTCCGCTCACATTCTTCAAGATCAGGCGGTTGGTTCGACGCAGCTGCAGGATTCCGCGGTTGGTACCGAGAAGCTGCAGGATCAATCCGTCACGAGCGGGAAACTGCAAGATGGGGCCATCACAACCGAGAAGCTCCAAGCGGGCAGCGTCGTGACCAGCAAGCTGAAAGACCAGGCGGTTACCACGGAAAAATTGCAGGACTGGTCCATCAGCAGCTGGAAATTGCGGGATGGCGCCGTCACAACAGAAAAGCTGCAGGATCAGGCGATCACGAGCAAAAAATTAGCAAATGAGTCGGTTCAAGCGGAGAACATCCAAAATCAGGCAATCAGCACCGAAAAGCTGGGCGACCTGTCGGTAACGAGCGAAAAACTGGCTGATCAATCTGTGACAGTAGAAAAACTGCAAGATGAAGCGGTGGCCACGAATAAGCTGCAAAACGGTTCCATTACGACCGACAAATTGCAGGACTGGTCCGTCAGCAGCTGGAAATTGCGGGATGGCGCCGTCACAACGGAGAAGCTGCAGGATCAGGCAGTGACAAGCAAGAAGTTGGCGAATGAATCGGTTACATCCGAAAAAATCCAAAGCCACGCCGTAAGCACGGATAAATTGGGAACGCAGTCCGTCACTACGGAAAAGCTGGTTGACCAGTCTGTAACGGCCGATAAAATACAAGATAGAGCGGTTGGGACGATCAAGCTGCAGGATGGGGCGATTACAACCGACAAGCTGCAGGATCAGGCGATCAACGGGAAAAAGCTGCAAGATCAATCCGTATCAAGCAGAAAGCTGCAAAATGGTTCGGTGACAACCGACAAAATCCAGAACGATGCGGTCAGCGGCAAAAAGCTCCAGGATCAAGCGGTGACAACAGAAAAGCTGCAGGACTGGGCGGTTACCAGCTGGAAGCTTCGCGACGG
>JBLNEJ010000246.1:0-10146 GCA_050262535.1 Clostridia bacterium | reverse complement strand
GGTGCGATGAAAGCAGGCAGTAAGGATCGTTACTTCCAGGAAAACGAACAGAAGCTCGTTCCGGAAGGGATCGAAGGGCGTGTACCGTACAAAGGACCACTCGCCGATGTGGTGTACCAGCTGATCGGCGGTTTGCGCGCCGGTATGGGCTATTGCGGTACCAAAACCATTGTTGAGCTGCAAAGCAATTCGCAGTTTATCCGCATTACCGGGGCCGGCTTGCGCGAAAGCCACCCACATGATGTACAAATTACAAAAGAAGCACCGAACTACTCGTTGTCCTAACAAAACGGTCATAACCGTTTATTGGCGGCAAGCAGTCCATCTACTTTGATGAAAAAGTCCCCCTTTCAAGCTATTTTTTGGAAGGGGGACTTGCGCTTGTGGTCATTCGTTTGGGTAAGAGATTTGTGGTAAACTGAGATGGGCCAAAAGGAAAGAAAGAGACTGCTTATATGGGAGAGTGAAAAATTCGATGATGCACAGAATGACAAAACGAATCATCACACTATGCCTGGCCGTTGCCGTTCTGACCTCATCATTGATCGTTGGTGGAGCGTCGACAGCAAGCGCTGCTGTGCCGCAGGCAAACCTCGATTTAGCGGTGAAGTCAGCGATTTTGGTGGAGGCGTCGACAGGCAAGATTTTGTACATGAACAATCCGGACGTGCCTTTGCCTCCGGCCAGTATGACCAAGATGATGACCGAGTATCTTGTGATGCAAGCGCTCAAAGAGAAAAAGATCAAGTGGGAAGACAAAGTAGCGGTTTCCGAGTATGCGTTCTATATTGCACGCAAATCCGACTCGGCGGGTGTTTATCTGAACATGGGTGAAGAACACTCTGTAACAGAGCTGTACAAGGCTATGGCAATCGCATCGGCTAACGATGCAACCGTTCTTTTGGCGGAAAAGGTGGCAGGCAGCGAAGCCAATTTCGTTGCGGATATGAATAAGAAGGCTCAAGAGCTCGGCATGAAAAACACGTTCTTTGTAACCTCGACGGGGTTGCCTGTCAAAGAGCTGGGTGAATTTGCCCCGCCTTCTGCCGAAAAAGACAATCTGATGTCAGCGCGTGATGCTGCGATTCTGGCTAGGGCACTCATTCGTGATTTCCCTGAGGCCTTAACCTATTCCAAGATCCCGCGACTGGAGTTCCGTAAAGGACAGAAGGGCGAGATCAAAAAAGCAAACTACAACTGGATGCTGCCGGGTCTTCCCGCAGAATTCCCGGGTGTTGACGGATTAAAGACAGGCTATACGGACGAAGCAAAATATTGCTTTACCGGTACTGCCCAGCGTGATGGGATGCGATTGGTTAGCGTCGTAATGGGGACCGAGTCCGATATGAAACGATTTGCAGAAACGAAAAAGCTGCTTAATTATGGATTCAGCACGTTCAAGCTGGAGAAAAAGCAATCGAAGGATACCCAGATTGCCGGTTATGAAAATGTGCCTGTGAAAAAAGGCGTTGAACTAAGTGTCCCGGCTGTTTTGGGCGGTGAAGTGACTACTTTGACCAAAATCGGTGATAATGCCAAGTTCAAACCAACTGTAACCGTACAGGAACTCACTGCCCCGATTAAAAAGGGACAAGTCATCGGAAAAGTGCTGTTCCAGGCAGAAGGTGAAGAGGCAGGCGATTACCTCGTACCGGAAGACTTCCAAAAAGGCGGCGTCGACCTGGTTGCCGCAGCCGATGTGGAAGAAGCAAGCTGGATTCGTTTGCTGTTCAGAAGTATTGGGACATTTTTCAGCGATCTCTTTAAAAGCATTGTCGGTAAGTAAATTGTAAAAAAACTAACTCAAGGTTATTTTAATTCCCTGTTGTAAGGTTGCCTTTTCGAAGTGCGTCAGTTACAATAGGGAATGTGAAATAATCTTCTTGAGCATTACATGCTTTTTTTGCAAGCAAAAATCGACATTCTTGTAGGGGGCTAACAAAATGGCAGAGGTAGGAACGTCTCGTGTAAAACGTGGAATGGCTGAAATGCAAAAAGGCGGCGTCATCATGGACGTTGTCAATGCAGAGCAAGCAAAAATCGCGGAAGCGGCAGGTGCAGTAGCGGTCATGGCATTGGAGCGCGTACCGTCGGACATTCGCGCTGCAGGCGGTGTTGCACGCATGGCTGATCTGTCCATCGTTGAGGAGGTTCTGGGTGCTGTATCCATTCCGGTTATGGCGAAAGCGCGTATCGGTCACTATGTGGAAGCACGTGTCTTGGAATCCCTGGGCGTTGACTACTTGGATGAAAGTGAAGTTTTGACTCCGGCTGACGAAGTGTACCATATCAACAAAAAGGAATTTACCGTTCCGTTTGTCTGTGGTGCCCGTGATTTGGGCGAAGCGCTGCGTCGTATCGGAGAAGGAGCTTCCATGATCCGTACCAAAGGTGAGCCGGGAACAGGCAACATTGTTGAGGCTGTTCGCCACATGCGTACGATGCAGTCCCAAATCCGCAAAGTACAAAACATGTCCTACGAAGAATTGATGGCTGAAGCGAAAAATCTGGGTGCTCCTTACGACCTGCTCGAATATGTGCATAAAAACGGCAAGCTTCCGGTTGTCAACTTTGCAGCAGGCGGCGTAGCGACTCCTTCCGATGCTGCATTGATGATGCATCTGGGCTCTGACGGTGTATTTGTTGGTTCCGGTATTTTCAAATCGGAAAATCCGGAGAAATTCGCTCGGGCAATCGTAGAAGCAACGACTCATTATACCGACTATGAACTGATCGCTCGTGTCTCCAAAGGTTTGGGTACGGCCATGACCGGTATCGAAATCTCCAAAATCCGTGAAGCAGACCGCATGCAAGAGCGCGGCTGGTAAAAGGTGAGCCAATATGAAAATTGGTGTTCTTGCCCTGCAGGGTGCAGTCATTGAGCATGTCCGGATGCTCGAGCAAGCGGGTGCAACCGCAGTTCCGGTCAAAAAGGTGGAGGACCTCGAGGATCTCGACGGTGTGGTCATTCCCGGCGGCGAAAGCACAACGATCAGCAAGCTGATGCACAAATACGGCTTCATGGAGAAGCTGCGTCAGTTTGGCGCAGACAAGAAGCCAATGTTTGGCACCTGTGCTGGGGCAATCCTGTTGGCCAGCCGGATCAATGGTCAAGAGGATGCTCATCTCGGCGTGATGGACATGAAGGTAGACCGCAACTCGTTTGGCCGTCAGAAGGACAGCTTCGAAGTGGAATTGCCAATTGCAGGTGTTGCAGCCGATTTCCCTGCTGTTTTCATCCGTGCTCCCTATATTATGGAAGTTGGCCATGGCGTCGAGGTGTTGGCCAAGTACGAGGACCGCATCGTTGCGGCACGTCAAGGGCATTATCTGGCGGCATCATTCCATCCAGAGCTGACCGAGGATACCCGGATGCATCAGTACTTTTTGAATATGGTCAAGGAATATCGAGACGAAAAAGAAGAAAAAGCATCCAAATAGGGTGCTTTTTCTTCTGGGCGAACCTTTACATGTGTATAGTTTTTGTAGTACATTTGAAAAATAAAGGAAGAACATATAATCGCTAAAACGCTGACGGGAAGTAGTAATCTGATGTTTTTCGCCAAGGTGCAGAGAGTCGATGGCAGGTGCGAATCGATCCAGCGAACAGATGAATCCATCCCGGAGTGACATAGGATGACTAGGTCCGGTATTGTACCGTTATCACGTTCAAGGTGGGCAATTTGGTGTGCCGATTTTTAAGGCGCCATTTTGTCAACAAGGGTGGCAACGCGGGTGATAGCACTCGTCCCTTACGTGTAGGGATGGGTGTTTTTATTTTGGCTCAATACTTTTTGGAGGGATAGCTGATGTTGGATGTAAAGATTTTGCGCAATGATCTGGAGGGTGTAAAGCAACGGCTTGCACACCGAAATGAAGATATTTCTGCGCTCGACCATTTCGCTGTTACGGACGAACGCAGACGACAAGTCATTCAGGAAGCGGAAGGCTTGAAAAACAAACGCAATACGGTATCGGACCAGGTCGCGGCATTAAAGCGCAACAAGGAAAATGCTGATCATCTGATCACAGAAATGAAGGAAGTCAACGAGCGGATCAAGCAGCTCGACGAGGAATTGCGTCAACTGGATGAAAAACTCGATGAGATTTTGATGTCGCTGCCGAATCTTCCACATGAGAGCACGCCGATCGGCACGAGCGAGGATGACAACGTGCTGGCCCGTACATGGGGCCAACCGCGCAGCTTTGATTTTACCGCAAAGCCGCACTGGGAGCTGGCGACCGATCTGGGGATTCTTGATTTCGAGGCTGCCGCCAAGGTAACGGGAAGCCGTTTTGTGTTCTACAAAGGGCTTGGCGCTCGCCTGGAGCGGGCATTGATGAACTTCATGCTCGATTTGCATACAAATGAGCATGGTTATGAAGAAATTTTGCCGCCGTACATGGTCAATCGCACAAGCATGACGGGAACAGGTCAATTGCCCAAGTTCGAGGAAGACCTGTTCAAGCTGGAGGGTCTGGATTATTTCCTTATCCCGACTGCTGAGGTTCCGGTGACCAACTATCATCGTGATGAAATCGTCGATACAACCCAGCTGCCGATTTACTATGCTGCCTACAGCGCTTGTTTCCGTTCGGAAGCGGGCTCAGCAGGTCGTGATACACGCGGCTTGATTCGCCAGCACCAATTCAACAAGGTCGAGCTGGTCAAATTCGTGAAGCCGGAAGACTCCTATGATGAGCTGGAAAAGCTGGTGAACAATGCAGAAAAAGTACTGCAGCTGCTCAATCTGCCTTATCGCGTAATGAGCATGTGCACCGGTGATCTGGGCTTCCATGCAGCGAAAAAATACGATTTGGAAGTATGGATTCCAAGCTATGAAACGTACCGGGAGATTTCGTCCTGCTCGAATTTCGAGGACTTCCAGGCACGTCGCGCCAATATCCGCTTCCGTCGAGATACCAAAACCAAGCCGGAGTTTGTACACACCTTGAACGGTTCCGGTCTGGCAGTGGGCCGCACGGTTGCTGCCATTCTGGAGAACTACCAGCAAGCAGACGGATCGATTGTCATTCCGGAAGCGTTGCGCCCATATATGGGTGGATTGGAAAAGATCGCACCAAAGCAATAAAATAGCAACGTACGGCAGACCGACAGTCCTTCGTTTTCGAAGGGCTGTTTTTTTTTGTTTGTAACGAAGCGCAAATATTTTTCAAAATAGTGTTGCTTCCCAAACAATCGCTGTTATATAATAAGTACCAACACAGATGTATGTATTGATACAGTATGTATTATAACAGTTTTGTCTCCGTTTTTTAGAAAAAAGAAAAGATGGTTAGGAGTGGAGAAAGGTCGGAAAACCTTTCGATTTTTTGGGGGGATTCTGTACTATAATAATCAACAAAAAATAACACTGAAACATAACAGATAGAAGGAGTGGTTCAGTGGAGAGGAGCATTGATAATGGTTACGAAAGCCCATTCTTACCCTGCCGGTGTTGAAGTGACAGGAACTGTTACAGCTCAATTCGCGGAGATTCTTACGCCGGAGGCTATGGAGTTCGTGGCGAAGCTGGTTCGCCAGTTTTCTGACACACGAGCAAGCTTGTTGGAAAAGCGGGTACAGCGCCAAGCTGAAATCGATGCAGGCAAGCTTCCCTGTTTTCTGGCGGAGACCGAGCATATTCGCAACAGTGAGTGGAAGATCGCACCGATTCCCGCCGATTTGCAGGATCGGAGAGTTGAGATTACCGGCCCGTCGGGAGACCGCAAAATGGTGATCAACGCCTTCAATTCCGGGGCGAAGATGTTCATGGCCGACTTCGAGGATGCCAATTCCCCAACTTGGGAGAACACCATTTTGGGCCAAATCAATATGCGAGATGCCGTGAACCGGACGATCAGCTTTACCAGTCCGGAAGGCAAACAATATGCGCTGAAGGACAAAACAGCGACGCTGATCGTTCGTCCACGCGGCTGGCATCTAATTGAAAAACACGTCAAGATCGACGGCAAGCCGATTTCCGGCAGCCTGTTCGATTTCGGCCTCTTCTTCTACCACAATGCCAAAACGCTGCTGCAGAACGGCTCTGGTCCCTATTTCTACCTGCCCAAGCTGGAGAGCCATCTGGAAGCGCGGCTGTGGAATGAAGTTTTCGTTTTTGCCCAGGAGGAATTGGGGGTTCCCCGCGGCAGCATCAAGGCAACTGTCTTGATCGAGACGATTATGGCCACGTTCGAAATGGACGAAATCTTGTATGAATTGCGCGAGCATAGTGCGGGATTGAACTGTGGGCGCTGGGATTACATTTTCAGCTACATCAAAAAGCTGCGCAACCAGCCGCACGTTATTTTGCCCGATCGGGCGCAGGTGACGATGACGGTTCCGTTTATGCGATCATACACGCTGGCGGCAATCAAGACCTGCCATAAGCGAAATGCGCCCTCAATCGGGGGAATGGCAGCTCAAATCCCGGTACGAAACGATCCGCAAGCCAATGAAGAGGCGATGAACAAGGTCAGAGCGGACAAAGAGCGGGAAGCGCGTGATGGTCACGATGGTACGTGGGTTGCCCACCCGGGGTTGGTTCCAGTCGCGATGGAAGTGTTTGATCGCCTGATGCCTTCTGCGAACCAGATCGACAACAAGCGGGAGGATGTCCGGGTCGTAGCCGAAGAGCTGTTGGCTGTACCGGAAGGACAAATCACTGAAACAGGCTTGAGAACGAACATCAGCGTGGGTGTTCAATACATCGAGGCATGGCTAAAAGGCTCCGGTGCAGTGCCGATCTTCAACCTGATGGAGGATGCGGCCACCGCGGAAATTTCCCGGGCACAGGTATGGCAATGGATTCGCCACCCGAAAGGAGTCCTCGCAGACGGACGAAAAGTGACCGTTGCACTGGTACAGCAGCTCCTTGGCGAGGAATTGACCAAAATCAAGGAAGAGATTGGCTCAGAGAAGTACAGTGAAGGACGTTTTGCCGAAGCAAGTGGACTGTTCGATAAGCTGGTGACGGAAGACCAGTTCGAGGAGTTCCTGACCATTCCTGGTTACACTTTATTAGCATAGAGAAACGGTGCAAAACCGTTCATTCCCACTAGATGGGGGTCAAAAAAGGGTCGAAACAAACAGATAAAAAATGTGGAGAGGGATGAACGAACATGACAAGAAAAGAACAAGCAATGCAACTGGAACAAAGCTGGAAGGAAGATCGCTGGAAAGGGATTGAGCGTCCTTATTCGGTAGACGATGTCATTCGTCTGCGCGGTTCGGTTCAGATTGAAAACACGCTGGCACGGCTGGGTGCAGAGCGTTTGTGGAAGCTGCTCCATACGGAGGATTTCATCAATGCATTGGGCGCTCTGACCGGTAATCAGGCCATGCAGCAGGTGAAAGCAGGCTTGAAGGCGATCTACCTGAGCGGCTGGCAGGTTGCGGCTGACGCCAACCTGGCGGGACAAATGTATCCAGACCAAAGCTTGTATCCAGCAAACAGTGTGCCGCAAGTCGTCAAGCGCATCAACCAGGCGCTGCAGCGCGCAGACCAAATCGCTCATTCCGAGGGAGACGACAGTACGTATTGGTTTGCTCCCATCGTCGCGGACGCAGAAGCAGGCTTTGGCGGTCCGTTGAACGTATTTGAATTGATGAAATCGATGATTGAAGCGGGTGCCGCTGGCGTTCACTTTGAAGACCAGCTTGCCTCCGAAAAAAAATGCGGCCACATGGGCGGGAAAGTGCTGATCCCGACGCAAGCAGCCGTGCGCAACCTGGTTGCCGCTCGTCTGGCAGCCGACGTTTCAGGCGTTCCGACATTGATCGTGGCGCGTACCGATGCGAATGGCGCGTTCCTGATCACCAGCGATGTGGATGACCGTGATAAAGAGTTCCTTACCGGGGAGCGCACATCAGAAGGATTCTTCAGAATGCGAGGCGGACTGGATGCGGCAATTGCCCGCGGTCTGGCTTACGCTCCATATGCGGATCTGATCTGGTGCGAAACATCGGAACCGAACATCGAGGAAGCGCGTCGATTTGCCCAAGCGATTCATGAGAAGTTCCCGGGCAAGCTGCTCGCTTACAACTGCTCGCCTTCCTTCAACTGGAAGAAAAAGCTTGATGACGAGACGATCGCCAAATTCCAACGGGAGCTCGGCAAAATGGGCTACAAATTCCAGTTTGTCACATTGGCTGGCTTCCATGCACTGAACCACAGCATGTTTGAACTGGCACGCGGCTACAAAGATCGCGGAATGGCGGCTTACTCTGAGCTTCAGCAAGCCGAGTTCGCGTGCGAAGTACACGGGTATACGGCTACAAGACATCAGCGTGAAGTGGGCACAGGCTATTTCGATGAAGTGGCACAAGTCATCGCTGGCGGGACTTCTTCAACAACGGCGTTGAGCGGTTCCACGGAAGAAGAGCAATTCACACATTCATAAGAAGAGTTGATCGACGGGGCATCCAGTCATAGGACGGGATGTCCTGTTTTTCATCCAACGACTGTGATAAAATGGAGATAATTCTCAATTTAAATAATCATTCTGAAAAATGGGAATTCATAAATTAAATGAGTGCCTCATATTTTTCGCGCCTTTTACGAGGGGACGTGCCCCAATGATTCGAGAAAATGAGAAGTACAGAGCGAAAAACAGTGATAAATCAAATGGAATACATGTTGCATTGAATTTAGGAAACCATTGAAAGGAGGTGAGGTAACATGCGTGAAGTGAAGCGATTGGGGGTGGAGAAATCGGAAAACATCGTCAGCTTTGAGAAATGGCTGTTTCGTATTCGAGTCTAGGTATTGATCAAAAAATTAGGAGGACGACTGTTTGAGTTTAAAGAAATTAAAGGTAGCAGTACTCGGTGTAGGTGGCGTAGGACAGGTATGTGCAGATGAACTGGTGAAATCAGAGTATCTGGACAAGCTGGTTTTGGGTGACATTGCAACCGGCCCGGCAGAATCGCTGGCAGAGGAGTTGCGTGGCCTGACAACCGCAACCATCGAAGTGTACCAAGTCGATGCAAGCAATACCGAAAGCGTTGCATCCATTTTGCAAGACATTGATATCGTTTTACATGCAGGCTTGCCTGAATTCAACTTCAATGTGATGGAAGCGTGTTTGCGCACCAAAACAAGCTACATTGACATGGCTTCCGTCAGTCCGGCTGGCTTGAAAGAGCAGCTTTCCTGGGACCAAAAGTTCAAGGATGCTGGTATCCTTGGGATTATGGGGCTTGGCTGCGACCCTGGATTCTCCAATATCGCAGCGCGTTATGCAGTGGACTACATGGACACTGTGGAGTCGATTTCAATTCGTGACGGAGACAACTCCGAGGTAGATTATGACGGGTTCTGCACGTATTTCAGCCCGCAGACGGCCATCAGCGAGTGCTTGGCTAAGCCGAACTTTTGGACCGCTGAAAAAGGCGAGCAATTTTTTGCCACTCCTTTTGCGAACAAAGAGGAGTTCGAGTTTCCTGAGCCGATTGGCTGGATGGATACTTATAATGTGGAGCATGAGGAAGCAACGACCCTTGGGGAAACCATCGGACGCGCAAAGGGCTGCAAGTACGTTGATTTCAAATACGCGCTGCACCCGGATTTCGTCAACACGTTGCAGGTACTCAGTTATCTGGGCCTGGATGATGACGAACAAATCAACGTCAGAGGCGTACAAGTTGCGCCGCGCGATGTCGTTGTAACCACTATGCCGAAGCCCGCGGATCTGGCCGGTAAAATTCATGGCTACTCGTGCGTGGGAGCATTCGTAAAAGGAACGAAAGGCAATCAAAAGCTGGAAATGTTCGTCTACACGATGGCTAACCACGACGAGGTGTTTGAGAAAACCGAGTTCCAGGCGACCGTCTGGCAGACAGGCGTACCCCCGATCGCTGCAGTCGATCTGATCGCGGAAGGCCTGCTCACAAAGACCGGTTGCATTCCGTCGGAGCTAATTGATCCAGTTCCGTTCTTTGAACACCTGAAAAGGCGCGGAATGGAATGGAACGTTATTACGAAAACCAGTCCACTATTAAAAATGGCATCGAACATATAGCTTTACAAGCAGAAAAGCAGCTCTCCAACAGGAGGGCTGCTTTGATTTTGGCTGATCAATGTGTCCCCGAGAGGATTCGAACCTCCGACCTACAGTTTAGGAAACCGTTGCTCTATCCTG
>JBLNEJ010000245.1:0-4946 GCA_050262535.1 Clostridia bacterium | reverse complement strand
TGGAAGACGTGAACAATCCGCATGCAGAGCTGAACCATTTTTTGAAGACGGAGCGGTTTTATACGTATAAATGGTCGTAGCGGATCGCTTCAAGCAGATGAGGGGGAAAACAGATGGGTGGCCACAGCAGCCAGCTACAATCAGCGTATGCCCTGGAAGCGCTTGAGATGGTTCGCCGCATTTGCCGCGAGCTTCCGGAAGTCGAGGAAGTGATCGACGGCTTCGGGCACACGACCTTCAAGGTACGGGGCAAGTCGTTTATCCTGATGGGGGAAGGCGAACAAGGTTTCCGTCTTTCGTTCAAGTCCGATCGGGAAAATCAGGAGATGCTCATCCAGCAGAGCCGCTATCACAAAACCCCTTATATCGGGCAGCACGGCTGGGTATCGACAAGCAGTGAAGAAGACTTACACTGGGAGGAGCTTGCCGGGTTGTTGAAAGAGGCATTTTTGCGGGCGGCTCCCAAGCGAATGGTGAAGGAATTGTTGAATGCGATGAAGTCGGCGCAGCCACTCCCCTAAACGGAAAAAAGCACCCAAACGCGGTGCTTTTTGTTTTTGGGGATCATCGTTTTCGCTTATCATAATCATTAGAATCACATAATTGTTGGTTTCATCTGTATAAGATAAACTAATCATACAGCTCGCACTCAGTCAGTGAAACAGAAAATGAATGGAGGAATTTTCTGATGTCCACAGACAGTATCCAAACAGCCAAATCGGTTCGCCAAATCACCCTGCACCACATTCAATCAATTCCTGAGGAGCTCTTTGATGTTCAACCGCAAGCGTTCAACAACACGATCCGTTGGAATGTGGGGCACATCGTGGCTAGTATTGATGCCTTCTTTTCACTGGGCATGACCTATGCGACCAACTTCCCAGAAACCTACAAAAGTCTCTTCTCTCCAGGAACGAAGCCGGCTGATTGGACGGTCACACCTCCAACGAAAGACGAGCTAGTGCACTACTTGGCGGTGCAGCTTGACAGCCTGTCGACCATTTCTCCTGATGTCCTGAATGAGCAGCTGAAATCGCCGTTTGAAATGGGGCCGTTGCGATTCGAGACCGTTGGCGAAATCTTTAATTTTGCCTTTATTCATGAAGCTATGCATTTGAGTACGATTGGCAGCCTGGTCAAGGTGATCAAGCACGAGAAGAAATAGGCTGGCACGCATAAACAAAATAATGGATAACACCGTGAAAAAAGCAGGGCAAACGCCCCGCTTTTTTCGTTCTCCACTCATTCATTGCATAAGTGTAAGCAGCCACGGAGCAGCTCCCAACGTAATAAAGGCCGTCACCATCATCGCGATCGTGGCAATCGAGCCGGAGAGCGGATCGTATTCCATCGCCTTGGCAATCCCCGACGAATGTGAGCTCGTCCCGAACAAAACGCCGCGGGCGATCGGGTGACGGATACGACACCATTTCACGACAAGCGGCCCCGTGATCATGCAGACCAAACCGGTGAAGAGCGTGGCCACGGCCGTAATTGTCGGCAGCCCCCCGACATGCGAAGAGATGGCGACTGCAATCGGGGTCGTGGCGCTGCGTGGAGCGAGACTGTCCACGATTTGCGGTGACAGGCCGAACCAGGCAGAGAAGCCGATCGAGGTCAGCACCGCGATCATGGCACCAAAGCTTGTGCTGATCAGTACCGTTACGGCATGTTTTTTCAGTTGATCAAAGTGTTTGTATAGCATGACGGCAAGCGCGATCGTTGCCGGCTCGACCAGGTCTGTCAAAAAACCAGCACCTTTGTTGTAGTCTGCAAACGATACCCCCGACACCGTCAGGGCCACGATGAGAATCACGGGAGTCAGCAGGAGCGGTGTCAGGTAGATTTTTCGATACGTTCCATAAATGCGCTTGCAGATGAAATAAACCAAAATCGTACCAAGCAGCCAGAAGAGTCCGACCATCATTTCGCAGCCCGCTCCTTGTACGACAGAATGAACTGGCCAGCCAAGCCGGAGCTGATCATGACAACAATCGCGCTGAAGATGATCGCAGAGGCGATTCCAAGACCGCTGTGCAGGACCAACTCTTTATAGTTGATGATGCCGACAACGGATGGGATGAAAAACAAAAGCATTTCCGCGATTAGCCATTTGGCCCCGCTATCAATCCAGTTCAATTGGATGACGTTGCATTTCAGGAGAATAAACATCATCAAAATGCCGAGAATGCTGCCTGGAACGGGCAGGTGAAGCCATTGAACGAGGAGGTTGGCCAATTTCGCCAGTATCACAAAGAACAGTACCTGAGCGACTGTCTTGAACATTGTTTTCATGTTGAAACGTCTCCTTTCATCGACAATTCAAGTATACGGAGTCGCATTCCATGAGTAAAATGAATATGAAGAATGATTTCGATTCCAAATGGCTATGAGAGGAGCAGCACATGGAGATTCGCCATCTGCAATGCATTGCCGAGATCGTCCGCCACAACAGCTTCACCAAAGCGGCTGAAGCACTGCATCTGACCCAGCCGACAATCAGTAAAATGATCAAAAATCTGGAGAATGAGCTCAATATTGAGGTGTTTGCCCGGGAAGGCAAGCATGTCAAGCTGACTGATGCCGGCCAAGCGATCTTGGCCTATGCGGGCCCAATTTTGCAGATGTTCGACAGTCTGATGACCGAGCTCAATGACTTGACCTATTTGCATAAAGGCAGCATTCGTTTGGGGCTGCCGCCGATGGCAGGGTCCAGCCTTTTTCCCCATGTGATCAAGAAATTCCAGGAGCGCTATCCGGGGATCGCGATCGAAATGGTCGAGGACGGTGCCAAAAAAATCGAGGAAAGCATTGCGAACGGGTCCCTCGATGTCGGTGCTGTACTGTGGCCGATCGATCAATCGGTGTTTGACATGGTGCCGCTTGTCGATGATCGCTTGCGGCTCGTCATGCATCCCGCACACAGGCTGGCGCAGCGTGAGCAGGTGGAGCTGGCCGAATTGGCGCACGAGCGATTTATTTTGTTTCGCAGCGATTTTGCTCTGCATGACCGCATTATCAACGAATGCCGAGCGGTCGGCTTCGAGCCTGACATCGTGTACAAAAGCTCACAGTGGGATTTGATCCGGGAGATGGTTGGCGCTGATTTGGGCATCGCCATGCTGCCCGACACGATTTGTCGTTCGCTTGATCCGCAGAAGGCGAAGGCCGTTCCGCTGATCAACCCGGTCATTCCGTGGCGGATCGTGCTGGCCTGGAGGCGGGAAGGCTATCTATCCCTGGCAGCACGGGAATGGATTTCCTTTATCAAAACGATTTTTGAAGAGGGAGGCGCGGGCTCATGAACAAAACGGATCGGATGTTAGCCATCGTGCTGGAATTGCAGCGCAGCGGCGTACTTCGTGCCGAGGATCTCGCCTCCATGTTTGAAACGAGCGTACGGACGATCTATCGCGATATTCAGGCGTTAAGCGAAACCGGGGTGCCGGTTGTCGGAGAGCCGGGAGTCGGTTATTGGCTGGTGGACGGGTATTTTTTGCCGCCGATCAACTTCACGGTGGAGGAAGCCGTGACCATGCTGATCGGGATGGATTTCATCGAGCAAAAATTCGACGCTGATTACGGCGCAAAGGCACAGACCTCTCGCAAAAAGATCGAAGCGATCCTGCCGCAAAGCATTCGGCAGGAGGTTGACCGCATTCGTTCGACGATGAAGCTGCTCACGGCACGAGACAGGGATATGGATGGCGAGAACCCCGCATTCATTGAAACGCTGCGCCGCGCGCTGCTTGAAGAGCGCAAGGTAAAATTCAGCTATATGAAAAACCTGCCGGAAGCGGACGGAAATCGGCAAAGCGTCCGAGTTGTTGCACCTTATGGGCTGGTGCTTGTACAGGGGGCGTGGTCGATCGTCGGGCATTGTGAGCTGCGCAATGAGATTCGGCATTTTCGGGTGTCACGTATGAGCGAGCTTGTGTTGCTGGAGGAGAAATATGCTCGTCCACCTGATTTCAATCTGCAGCAGTATCGTCCTCCGGATGATCGCCACATCGAAGTAAGAATCCTCGCCGATTCCAGGATCAAGGACAAAATCAAAGAATCAAAAACCTATTTTCTGGAATCCATCGAGGAGCAGCCCGACGGCATTCTCGTGGTGCTGCGCGTGCGACAGCCTGAGGAGCTGCTGCAATGGGTGCTCGGCTGGGGGGCACAGGTCGTCGTGCTGGAGCCGGACTCCTTGCGCCAGCGTGTTCGCGAAGAAACGGAAAACATGTTGAAACGCTACTGACATACAGTTGTCAGGAGCGTTTTTTTATACTGAAGCTACGAAAACGTAAAGGGGCTGTGAAGAATGAACAAAACGCGCGAAATCTTGAAGAACATAGCAGAGCTTACCGATCATTATGTTGGAGAAGTGAATGCGCTTGGCATGGAGCAATTGACGCAAAAGGCAACGGAAGAGGACTGGTCTTTGGGGCAGATGTACATTCATTTGATCAATGCCGCGCTCTATATGCAGCTGCGCCACGCGGAGGCTTGTCTGCACGGCAATACGGAAATCGCTGCGATCGGAGGGGAAAAAACAGAGGCGGGTCTAGCAGTCTTTTCCCAGGGAGGCTTCCCGCCGATTCGGATTCAAGTTCCCGCATCACCGCAGTATACGCCAGGGCAACCGCAGAACAAGGAGCAGATTGTGGAGGGCTTCCGCATGGTGTTGAGTCGAATGGAGGAGATTGCCCGGGAACTGGAAGGACACGATTCGCACTATAAAGTACAGCATCCACGGTTTGGCGCATTGGATGCGAATGAATGGTTTGCGTTGGTTGACATGCATTACCGCCATCATCTGAGTCAGGAGAAGCGATTGAAGCAAGCATTGGCGGCAACTGCCGAGTAGCCAAAAAGAAGGAAGACCGTCCTTTGATGAGAAGGATGGTCTTCCTTTTTGTGAAGCGGACAAGCTGTTAGGATCGGTTCTTGTTCCC
>JBLNEJ010000244.1:0-19167 GCA_050262535.1 Clostridia bacterium | reverse complement strand
AGGCGACGACTATTACGGCGGCTTCGAAAAGAGCGATATTACCGAGCTTTTAGATATGATGGAAATGAATTTAGAAGGTTGGGCCAGCTTTATGGCTCCACTTGCCATGAATCAACCGGATCAGCCAAATCTCTCGAAAGAGCTGGAACGGAGTTTTATTTCTACCGATCCGGTGATTGCAAGACAATTTGCAGAAGTTACCTTTTTGTCCGATCATCGGAAGGAGCTCGCCAAGGCTACGATTCCGACACTCATCATGCAATGCTCGGATGACAGCATTGTGCCTTTGCAGGTCGGAGAGTATTTACACCGCCAGTTGAAAAACAGCTCGCTCCGATTCATGGAGGCCAAAGGCCATTATCCACACATTAGCCATCCGCAGGAAACCGTTCGGTTAATCGAAGCGTTTCTCAACGAGTGAATCGTGACCGGAAGTGGCATGGAAAGGATACAGGGAAATGGATGAACGATTGAATGATGCGCCATGTGGTTATGTTTCACTTACACTTGAAGGAATGGTAACGGAAGTGAATCGTACCTTCCTAGACATGATGGGGTATCAACATGAGGATTTGGCACAAAAACACATCGAATCGATCATGTCGACTGCGAATAAGCTTATTTTCCATTCTTACTTTTACCCTTTTATCAATCTGAATGGACATGTAGAGGAACTCTTGATTTCGTTGAAAAATCGCAACGGACAGTCGGTTCCGCATATTCTGAACGGGCGACGCTTCGAGCATGACGGCGTGGAGAGAATTGACTGCGTGCTCGTCCAGATGGGGAAACGGATGAATTACGAGCTTGAGCTTCGGACCGCAAAAAAACAGATCGAGGAAGCTTATTGGGAAAAAGATCAGGCGCTTGCTGAGCTGAAACAACTCCATCAGCAGATCGAACATAAGCAAAAAGAACTGATGGACATGAATGCGATATTGGTTGAACTGTCAAACACGGACAAACTTACCGGGTTGTATAACAGAAGACATTTTCAAGAAAAGCTGGACGAGCATATCATCAAGTATGGCGAGACGCAGGAGCCATTTTCTCTGTTGATTCTTGATATTGATTTTTTCAAAAAAGTGAATGATGTGTATGGGCATCAAATGGGTGACCACGTATTAGAGAAAGTAGGGAAGATCTTACAACAGCAATCTCGTGCAGAAGATATTGTGGCGAGGTTTGGTGGAGAGGAATTTGTACAGATTTTGCCTCACGTCGATGTTGCGGAGTCAAGAGAACTTGCAGAAAAGCTGCGGAAATCGATCGCTGAATCAACGTGGGAAACGGGCACGATCACAGCGAGTGTGGGGATCGCTACGTTTACACAAGCTGATTCGGACGCAACGATTGTCAAAAAAGCGGATCAAGCGTTATATGCCTCGAAAGAAAACGGCAGGAATCGTGTTACGCATGTTGTGGATATGCAGGAGAAGATGTGACACAAACAATACATGTTTGTGTCACTCCATCCCCCACCTTTGAGGTTCGCGGGTGGGTCTATCCGGTTAACTCTTTCAATGCTCTGCCACAAACAGCTGCGGCACCGTATACAAAGCGGGAGTACCGCCCGTGTGCAGAAACAGCACATTCTCCTGTTGACCAAACTTCCCTTCGCGAACCAACCCGATCAGACCTGCCATCGCTTTCCCCGTATAAACCGGATCAAGCAGAATCCCTTCCGTTCGGGCGACAAGCTGTACCGCCTCAATCATTTCCGGAGTGGGAATCGCATAGCCGGGCCCTACATACCGATCCTCGCAACGGACAAGCGAACGCGTGATGTCCCCCTTCAAACCAACCATTTCAGCGGTTTGCCCAAGAAGATCAAACACGTTGCTTTCCTGGCTGGCACGATCCCGGCTGACGTTGACTCCGATCACCTGTGTGCCGGACTGCCGCGCCACAAACCCGGCAATCAATCCCGCCTGCGTACCGGCGCTACCCGATGCCGTCACGACATAATCGAATGGGACGCCCAGCTCCCAAGCCTGCTGCTCAATTTCTTCTGCGCAAGCCATGTAGCCGAGTGTTCCGACCTCATTGGAGCCGCCGACCGGAATCACATACGGCTTGCGTCCCTCAGCCTCAAGCTGCTTTGCCAGCACGTCCATCACTGCCGCCAGATCGCCGTCAGAAGGAATGATTTCAATCTTTTCCGCACCGAGCAGATGAAACAGCAAATAGTTGCCGCCTGCTTGCGGATTGAATCCGGTTGCCGGCTCTGACAGCACCAGCTGGCAGCGCAGCCCTTCCTTTACAGCTGCTGCCAGCGTCAGTCGGCAATGGTTCGATTGAACCGCTCCGCATGTAATCAGCGTGTCTGCCCCCTGTTTTAATGCCTCGGCAACGAGATATTCCAGCTTGCGCGTTTTGTTGCCACCCACCGTCAAGCCAAGCTGGTCGTCACGCTTGATCCAGATGGTCGGGCCTCCCAGCTCATGTGAGAGCCGTTCCAGCTTTTCGATGGAAGTCGGTCGGTCTGTATAACGTCTGCGCTCATAGCGGATATGGTTCATGCTTTTTTCCCTCTCTTCATTGGCTACATTCGCTTTATTTCTATAATGATTGGCGACTGAGTCCGAGACTCCTTTTTTCACGCAGACGTTCTCGTTTATTTCAGCAGAATCCTGAGCGTTTTCTCTCCGATCACCACATCCTCCATTCCATCGACTGTGGCAAATGAGACAGTCTTCAGCAGCACATTTTCACGAAGCACGTTTTCGAACCGCTCAATCGCCGCTTTTGCATCCTGATCACCATCGAGGACAAGATCAATTTTTTGTTCGATCGAAAGTCCCCGCTTTTTGCGGGAATCCTGAATCGCCCGTACAACCTCCCGGACAAATCCTTCCTGCGCCAGCTCTTCGGTTACCTCCGTATTCAACGCAACGCTCAGCTGATAGCCGGACGCTTGGGCATAGCCGTTTTTGGCACGCTTTTCAATGAGCAGATCATCCTTTGATACATGCAGGCTTTCACCCTGATCTGTTAAGAATGGGAAGAAGCCTTGCTCCACGATCTTGCGGGCTTCATCAGGGTCAAGCTGACGCAAATAGCTCTGGAGTGCTGCAATGTGCTTTCCGTACTTTGGACCGGCGCTCTTCAGGTTCATTTTGAGTGAAAAATCAACAAACCGGCTGTCATCGTGCACGACGCTGATCGATTTGACGTTGAGCTCATCCTTGATGATCGCTTCATCGTTGTTCACCTCATACTCGCGCTCAAGCGATACGATCAGCTCGGACAGCGGCTGACGCGTCTTGATTCCCGTCTCGTTGCGGATATTCCGCGCCAGCTCGACAATTTGCCGGGCCGTTTCCATTTCGCTCTCCAACACAAGATCAATTGTCGCTTCGTCAGGCTCGGGATAATCGGCAAGGTGCACGCTCTCGCCACCCCCGAGGTTTTGATAAAGATCGTCGGCGATAAACGGTGTGTACGGTGCCATCATTTTGGCCAGTGTCAGCAATACGTCGCGCAGTGTCAGGTAAGCCGCGATTTTGTCAGCCGTCAGCTCGCTGCCCCAGAAGCGATCGCGGGAACGGCGGACGTACCAGTTGCTCAAATCATCGACGAACGCTTCGATTTTTTTCGCCGGATTGAGGAAATCATTGACCTCCAGTCCATTGCGAACCTCCTTCAATAGACTGTTCAATCGGGATAAAATCCAGCGGTCCAGACGGCTCCGCTCCACCGACCGCACATCGTGCTCATCAGCTTGAAAACGGTCGATCCCGGCATAGAGCGCATAAAAGACATGGGTATTATGCAAGGTATCGATTACCTTCGATTTGGCTTCAGCGACAATTCGTTTGGAAAACCGCTTGCTGTTCCAGGGAGCGCTGTCCGACAGAAGTGCCCAGCGAAATGCATCTGTACCATACTCGTTGATGATTTCCCACGGGTCAATGACGTTGCCCTTGCTCTTGGACATCTTCTGTCCGTTCTCATCGAGCACATGCCCGGTTGCCAGCACCGCTTTGTATGGCGCTTTGCCATGAAACAGTGTCGAGACGGCCAGCAGACTGAAAAACCAGCCCCGCGTTTGGTCAATCCCCTCAACGATCATGTCTGCCGGAAACTGTTCGGCAAACAGCTGCTCGTTTTCAAACGGATGATGGTACTGGGCAAACGGCATCGAGCCGCTGTCAAACCAGACATCGATCACTTCCGGGGTGCGTTCCATCGTGCCGGCACAGTGTGGACAAGCGAGCTTCACCTCATCCACATAAGGCTTGTGCAGCTCCAGATCATCGGCAACGGGATGGATCGCATGCTTCCGCAAGTCCTGCAAACTTTGCGGCGCATACTCGGCCTCGCATGAGGAGCAAACCCAGACGTTCAACGGCGTGCCCCAATAACGATTTCGGCTGATATTCCAATCGACCAGTTCTTCAAGAAACTTGCCGAAGCGTCCTTCCCGAATATGGGCAGGGTACCACTCGATCTGGTTGTTGTTGGCGATCAATTGCTCTTTTACCGCTGTCGTCTTGATGAACCAGCTTTCCATCGCATAATAGAGCAACGGGGTTTTGCAGCGCCAACAGAAAGGATAGCTGTGCTCGTACTTTTCCTTCGCATACAGCAGCTTCCGCTCCGCCAAATTTTTTACGATGTCGAGATCGCAATCCTTGACAAACCGTCCGGCAAACAGCGTAACCTCATCCGCGTACTCGCCCCGGTCATTGACCAGATTGACCATGCTGATCCCCTGTTGCATGCACGCATGGTAGTCGTCCTCCCCATGGGCAGGTGCCAAATGCACGATCCCGGTCCCGCTCGTATCGCTCACAAAGTCGGCTGCAATGACGAAATGACCACGCTTCGGCTTGGCAAAAGGGAATGGAGGCTCATAGTCGGCTCCGACAAACTCTGCCCCTTTGTGGGTGGACATGACTTCATAGCTGCCATGTGCCTGCATGACGGACTCCAGCAAATTTTTAGCCACGATAAACGTTTCGCCATGCTGCGCCACTTTCACATACTCCATGTCCGCGTTCACAGCCAACGCAGCATTCGAGGGAAGCGTCCACGGCGTTGTCGTCCATGCCAGAAAAAATTCTCCGGTCTGCCTGTTGCGGAATTTCACCGTAGCCGACAGGTCCTTCACATCTTCATAGCCTTGGGCCACCTCATGGGAGCTGAGCGAGGTCTGGCAGGACGGACAGTATGGACTGACGCGATGCCCCTTGTACAGCAGCCCTTTTTGATGAATCCCGGACAGCAAATACCAGACGCTTTCGATGTAGTCATTGTTCAAGGTAACGTACGGGTCATCCATATCGGTCCAGTATCCGATCGCCTCCGTCAGCTCCCTCCACTCCTTCTCATACGCAAAAACACTCTCCCGGCATTTGCGGACGAATGCTTCCACGCCATATTTCTCGATTTCCTGCTTGCCGGATATCCCCAGCTGCTTCTCGACGCCAAGCTCTACCGGCAAACCATGCGTATCCCAGCCTGCTTTGCGGAGCACCTGATAGCCCGCCATCGTTTTGTAGCGGCCGACGAAATCCTTGATCACGCGTCCGAGCACATGGCCGGGATGAGGAAGACCATTGGCCGTCGGCGGTCCTTCATAAAAGACAAACCGGGGGCTGCCTGCTCTCGATTGGATCGATTTTTTGAAGGTATTCTTTTGTTGCCAGTCTTGTAGAATGCGCTGCTCCCGCTTCCTTGCCTGTTCTTTCGTGTCAACCTGGTTCATGCCGCAACCGCTCCTTTTTCCTTTTTTGAAAAAAACAAAAAACCCGCCCCTCGAAGGGACGAGTTCTCACCCGCGTTACCACCCTACTTCCGCACTTCATTTCCTTATCAAAAAGAAAACAGGCGCGGCTCTCCATCTACGTACCATCATACGCGTCCCTTGTAACGGCGGGATCCCGGTTACGCTTACTTGTCTTGGCACCAAGACGTTCGGCCTCACTTCTCCAAGATGATTTTCGGTCGTATTCTGAACACCGGCTTTCAGCAAGGCACCGGCTCTCTGGGGATCAGGCGTACAACGTACTCTTTCTCGTCATTGAATTTAGTCAGGAAATTAAATTATTGTATATCAAACCATATTGGACGATCTTTTGTCAAGGAAGCAAACTCCGCCAAGCTTCCTGTTTCAAAAAATGGCCAGATCCCACTCTCTGGCTATGTGCTGCAACAGCAGTACTCCCGCTACACTATTGCCGTATTCATCAATGGACGGGCCGAAAATCCCGATTCCGCATCCATCGGGAAAAGGTGTTCCCTGATGCTTGGCCCGTGGTGGAATCGCGGCCAAAATTCCGCCCGACACCCCGCTTTTGGCCGGAACACCGACAAAGGCGGCGAACTTGCCAGACGCGTTGTACATCCCGCATGTGACCATCAACGCTTTCGTCAACCGCGCCACTTCCTTGGAAAACAGCTGTTCCTTTCGTATCGGATGATAGCCGTCATTAGCCAAAATCAAACCGATCATGGCGACCTGCTCCGTGCTCACTTCAATGGCGCACTGCTTGATGTATACCGCAAGTGCGTCTTCGACGGCGCAGTCAAGATAGCCGGTTGCTTTCAGGTAGTAGGCAAGCGCGCGATTGCGGTTGGCCGTCTGCCATTCCGACTGAAACACCTCTTCGTTGATCACAGCGGGCTTGCCGGTCATTTTTTCCATCAACATACTGAGCGAGCCGAATTTTTCCTCCGGCGAGTTCCCCGGCAGCAGCGAGGCGACCGTGATTGCTCCCGCGTTAATCATCGGGTTGAAAGGACGGCCCGGCTTATGCATTTCCAGCCGGATCATCGAATCGAAGGCATCGCCTGTCGGTTCTACATCAACCTTTTCCAGTACCTTGGCTACCCCGTTATACAGGCAGGCAGCCAGGAAGCTGATTACCTTCGAAACGCTTTGCAACGTAAAGGAGGTGTGCCAATCGCCTGCAGCAAGCGTCGGTCCATCGCTGCCGATGATGAAAATGCCCAGTTGTGACGGATCTTGTTTGGCCAGGGCCGGAATATAATTGGCACAGCGGCCCTGACTGGCGTAGGGTCTGTACTGCTCAACCCATTGGGCCAATGCGCTGCCACCTGCATTACGTGTGGTTTCGTTCCCACATGATACTGCTTCACTGTTCATCTGCCATCTTCCTTTTCACCAGAGGATTGTTTTCCCATCGTAGCACATGTTCAGGGGGTTTTGACAGGCGGCTCGACTTCCTCCGGCAGAGGATGAAGACGGTTCGCAGTCCACAAGCAAAAAGAGGCGGTTTCCCGCCCCTTTCTGCCCCGCTATCCTTACCGTTTTGCTACAACAATCACGTAAACCTTGCCTTCATCGTTCGTCCACAGGTCGATCCGATCTGTTTTCTTCACATCGGTCTCATCCATTTCCGAACCATCGTAGTACAGCACCTTGGCATCCTTCGTCAGCTTCAGGTTGGTTGATTCATCTGTGTAATAGACGTAACGGTCACCGTTTACTCGCGATTCAATCCCCTTGAACTCAACATCGGTTTGTGCTTGTTTTCCTTGCGTCACAGCAGCCTTCCCGTCGCCATCGCGATCAAGGGTAAGGGTTACGAGCTCAAACTGTTTCACGTTATCAAGCGCGTCGGCATCCACGACGGTGTACGTCTTGCCATCAATCGTAATTTCCGCAGATTTGACCGTACCGCCTTCCTCGATCACTTCAACCGACTCGACAACGCCCGTAACGGTTTTCTCTGCTCCGGTAATGGCCTTGACCTGACCCTTGTTGTTGAGGATCAGCGTATATTCCTTGTCATTGCTTGCGGCATCCTTGTCAATCGTAACGCCGTCAACAAGCTCGTAGACTTCACCGTTAACTGTTACCGTGCTGTCTGTTTTTTTCTTCACATAGCCCGTGACGGTTTGCTTTTCCGCTGTCAGCTCAACGATGTCGTTTGTTCCCAGGTTGTATTTCCAGGATACGATCCGATAGTCATTCAGCTGGTTTGCCTGAATGGTCGTAGCGGATACACTTTTTCCGTCAAGGGTCAGCTTCGCTGTCGGCAGCAAATCGTACGTTTTGCCGTCCACTTTAATGGTGGCCGGAGTTGGCGGGTTGCCGGCGACATATGCGGTTGTCTTGTCGACAAGCTTGTTTGCCGCGATGCCCGTCCCTTGCTCTACCTTCGTCAGATTGCCATCCTCGTCAAATGTCAGCACCGCAAGCTGTCCGTCTTTCAGTCTGTCCAGCTCGGAAACTTCTTTTTCGTTGACGAACAGTTCCGTATCTTCATGCACTTCGTACTCGCTGTCGCCAAGCACGATCGTGTTGCGGTCCGTATCGATCTCAATCTCTTCGGTAGCGGTCAGCTTCGTGAACGTAACAGCCGACACTTTTCCATTGATATCCAGGGTCAGTTCAACAAGATCTCCTTTGGCAATATCGGCAAAGCTCGCTTTGGCTTCATCTGCCAGCGGATGTGCTTTTCCTGTAACGGCAGCGTTAGTCGTCAAGTCATACACGGTTCCGTCCAGCTTGATCTGCTTCTTCGCATTCGTTCCGCTTACCGAGGAAGTCAGCTGTACGATCCCCTTTGTGGCATTTTTGGAGATGCTCAGGGACGTTACCTTGCCATCCTCATCAACAACAGCGACGAATTTTTGCCCGATTTGCGAGGACGACACGGTTACACCGGTTCCAACCTCAAGCACAACCTCTTTGCCATTGACAATCGCCTTGAATTTTTTCTCATCACCTACGGCTGTCGTGAAGTTCAATCCCGACTTGACAATCCCTTCGACGATGCTGGCATCGGCCGTCACGACGTTCAGGAATGCGATTTTGCCGTTTTTCGCAATGTACTCCACTTCAGCGCCAACGATCAGATTGCCGAACAACTGGGCATTATCGGTGAACGCAATCTCCTGGTTTTGGCCGACCAGCTTGAGCTTTTGCGCTTTCTTATCGTAGCTGGCTACCGCCCCTTTGACGACAACTAGCTTATGGTTGGTTCCATCCGCATTGCCGTCCTTGTCATAATACGCCCCGTTTGTATACACGGGTGTTTCCATGTAGCGATCGGTAAACTTGGAAATCACATCGCGCTTGGCATTCGCCGTTGGCGCTTCCTTCGCATCATACAGATCGACCTTGTTCGCTTCGAGCAGGTATGGCGTATACCACTGACTCGTTGCGGACGGTTTGACATTAATCTTCAGCCCTTGCACGTAGACGGTCAGCGCTTCCGCTACTTTCACCGTGTTGTTCGGCTTGAATGTCCCATCCGGGTACCCTTTGATAATGCCCTGGGATACGGCCAGATTGATATAGCCGCTCGCCCAGTGGTTGGCCGGCAAATCCTTGAAGATCGTCTCGCCTTGCACCAGCTTCGCCTGTTCTTCCGTATAGCCCATGGCGAGCACGGCAATTTTGGCGAACTCTGCACGTGTTACCTCTTTATCCGGTTTGAAGGTGCCATCCGTGTACCCCTTCAGCACACCCGCATAATTCAATTTCAAAATGGCTGCTTTTTCGCTATTGTTTGCAATGTCGGAAAAAGGCAGCGCGTTTGCGGCCATTCCCTGTACCGGTGCTGCCAAAGCACCGACCAGAAGGGCACCAGCCACACCTTTTTTGATAGCTTGAACTGACAAAGCTTGTACGTTCTTCAACATAATCCCTCCATTACTTTCACAACTATGCTCCCTTGAGAAAAACACGTGTTGAATTGTATCTGACAGGCCAAGCGATGTCATCTTACAAATGATGGGGAACTTTTGCCCTTTTTCCAGATGAACGCATCAAGAGAAAGCATAGTCTATGACGCGAGCGTTTCTTGAAATGTTGCAGCGTAAATTATGGTAACCCGCTACTGATAAAGCATCGTGCATACCCTGCCTATCCGTTTACAGCATGCTTCTGTTGCGAATTGCGAATGCTGCTTGCAATTAGAAACTGAGCCAGATAATATGTGATCATGACCCCATGTTTCCCCAGCCACGGCATCGGTGTGACGAACATGTTCCAGCCAAGCAGCGTGTCGGAAATAACGAACAGAATGGCGCCGATAATTGCCATTTTGTTCCGACTGATCGTCGCACTCCAAAGCATGGTCGAAATCACGACAACATAGCAAACGAGCGGAATCCACATGCTTTCATAGCCTTTGGCGGGATCGGCAACGATTCCTCCATGCAACCCGTTGAGGAAAAAAACGGCATACAGAACGATCGGAATGAGCACCAGCCCATGCAACCATGAGAATTGCCTCCTCTGCAAAAACGCGGCGATGTAGATGACATGCCCGAACAGGAAAGAAAACAGCCCCAGCAAAAACCAGAGATTGCCCTTCAGTAACAAAAGCGTATCCCCTGTTACGGAAAACATCAGCCCCGTCAAGATCAGTCGCTTGTATGTACTGCTGCTGCTCGATTCGGTTGCTGCGTACCAAATAATCAGCAGCATGGTGCCCGGCTTCAAGATCCAGCGAAACAGCATGTGGTCAAACTGTAAGGCAAACAAATACCCGATGCCCGCTGCCATAATCGCTGCAAGCAACCATTTTTTGTTCAAGGAGCTTCACCTTCTTTCCCCAATATCGTTCTAGAGTATACCAGAACTAACAAAACATTCCAAACACTCTTTTATTAATTCCTGATATGATCCTGCTTTCCTGCCCTCCTGTCCGCTCAACTGCTTGTTTTTTCTTACACACAAAAATGGGAAGCGCCACATCGCACCCCTCATTTCCCAGGCTGACTCATTCACACAGACGCCAACGGATACAGTCTGCCCCTGATCGCAAACCGCGCTTTTCCCGTTTCCTCCGATACCACAATGACGAGCGCATCACTCCGCTCGGAAAGCCCCACCGCTGCACGATGACGAGTTCCCAAATTCGGATCGCCAAGAAAGGACGTCGCCAACGGAAGCACGTTGCGTGCCGAAACGATCGTGTTCCCTTGGACTAATACCGCACCGTCATGCAAGGGACCACCCGGATAAAAAATGGATTCAAGCAAGGAGCTGCTCAGTGACGCACCAATCATTGTTCCATTCTGGACCAGATGCCCAAGCGGATCGTTCCGTTGAATCACAATCAATGCCCCATGTCGACGACGCGAGAGGTGCTGGATCGCCACAGACAGATCGGAATACGTATCCGTGTAGGGAGAGAGGTAGCAATACAAATAGAAGGATGCGGCGGTTGATTCGATGCGAACGAACCGCTCCCTGATTTTTTCCAGATTCCCCAGCACACAGCTATTCTCGTCTTTCATAGTCGCCAGACTCGTTTCGATCTCAAGCAGAACCTGATTCAATTCCAGCTCTACCTGCTGTTTCAACGGAGACAGGTCGCAGTCAGCTTTTCCAATCGCCATGACTTCGTAATCAATCACCTGCAAGACTTCCTTTTTTCACCCATTTACCCGTGCACATCGCCAGATTGATCGTCATAATCAAACCGACCTCCCATGAGAATTTACTTGGAAAGCATAGGTAAAGTATCCCTTTTCGCTTGTGTTTTCATGCAAACGGCCAGTCCGCTAGCCCTGTGTTCAGGTACGAACGAATGACAAGCATTGAGACTTAGAGCAGGCTTTATCCTATTTACTGCGTATGATAAAATGTAACCATTCCCCAAAACACCGCATCACATTGGTACCATCCTGCCAATGTGACAGGTTCGGTCTCTTCTGATCGAACCACATTCCGTACCCCCTCCCCATAAAACCCGTTTCTCATCCCATCCAGAACCAAAAACCCAATAAAAGAACGGGATTGATACCAACAATAAGCAGGTGAGTATGCATGCAAGAGCAAATGAGCAGCTTTGATCAACGGGAGATGCATTTTGTTGTCGGTCGAAACCGAGAAATCGCCCTGTTTCAAAGCTTTTTAGAAGGTCAAGATCACTGGAACAAAAATCTGTGGAATCTGTATGGTACGGGGGGTGTCGGAAAAAGCACACTTGTACACATATTCCAACTGCTTGCCCATCGGAGTAATGCCTGTTTTCTGCTGCTGGACAGCCGCGATTTTAACCATACCGAAACGGATTTGTGCATCTCTTTGCTCAGGCAAATGAAAGGAACAGCGAATCCAGACGAAATGGAGCAGCACAATCTGCTTGAAAACTGTATTCAAGCGATTCGGGAAATTGCCCGCAGCCAAAAAGTGATAGTGGCTTTTGATACATTTGAAGAAATGAGCGGGCTTGAGACGTGGCTGCGCGATAGTTTTCTCAAGTGGCTGCCTGATCAGGTTCTCATTCTTATCGCCGGGCGTCATTCTTTAAAGAGGGGCTGGCTCCTGTCTCCTTCATGGAGAGAGCGTATCCTGTATATTCCGGTTGAGCACTTGAATCGGGAAGAAACAGCCGATTACCTGGAAAGATGCGGAATTGCAGAAGCAGACTGCCAGGAGCAGATGTGGCTTGCCTCCAGAGGACATCCGCTCACCCTCTCGTTGGCAGCTGCCTCCCTTACGGCGGATACGCTGCCCTTTTCCTGTCACGACACGGATTGGTTTAGTGAAGTTGCGGCTTTATGGCTCAAAGAAGTGCCAGGCCGGGAACTGCGCAAATGGGTGGAAGCCGCAGCCGTGCTACGTCACTTCAACCAGGAATTGCTTTCCTATCTACTGGAGGAGGAGATTGATCCACACCATTTTGATCAGCTGTGCACGTTGTCGTTTGTGCAAAGATCGGAAAGAGGCTGGAAGTTTCATGATTTGATGCGGGGAGCAACGTGCCGCCTCTTGCGTGAACGAACCCCCAAGCTTTATCAAAAGCTGGTGGAACGATGTGCGAACTACTACGCGGATCTCATCATGGAGAAGTCAGGTAAAGATAATATCGGGTGGTTAATTACGGAATTGTTCCATTATGTCGAGGACCCTTCCTTGCGGGCCATCAAACACCTTGCTGAACCCGATTTGTTCTATTGGGAGACCTTGAATGATTCAACCGTTCCCGATGCCTTGGCCTACCTGGAAGAGCGAATCCGGCTCAAAAGCAGATGTGATTTGAGCAGAATTGATCCTGAATCAGGGATTGAGACACGAATCAGCCTGACCCCCGAAGAAACGATTTATATGATTCAAGATGTTGATCCTCGTTCCTTCTACGATATGGATTCCCGAAGTGTGCAGCTGCTGCGTTCCGAGGAAGGGGCTGTCCTGGCTATCGCCATTATTGTACCCCTGCATGCCGGAACACTCCCCTATTTGGAGCACGACCCGATCTTCCACCCTTTTCTTTCCCATATGACGAATTCCGAACGAAAACTGCTTGCTGCACCACCTGAACGCCCCGCAGGCTGGTTCATGCGCTCGCTAAACTATGTCGATTTGACTGATCCCACCTTGATTGCCGAAGGGATGAAGCTCATTTACTCCCATATGTGTACACGAGGGATCTTTGTGACATCGCCACAGCCAGTTGAATCGGTCAAACAGGTTTTTCTCAACCTCGGTTTTGAAATGGTTCCCGGCCTGACCCATTGTCATTATGACGGAAAAACACCAACACCTTACTTCATCAACGATACTCGAGGTGATAAGCTGAACAGCTTTTTGATCCGTCTGTTAGGCCAGGCGGGAATCTCCCCTTCCGATAAGCTGGATCCGCGCCCTGCAGAAGGTGAGCCTGATGAAAAGATTATTTCCTTGACCCAGATGACAAAGAGAGAGCAGGAAGTCGCTTCCCTGGTGCTGGCTGGTTATTCGAACGCAGAGATTGCCAAGGCGCTGTTCGTAAGCGAGGTTACTGTCAAAAAGCACCTTTCAACCGTATTCGCAAAGCTTGGCGTTAAAAAACGCAGCCAAATGATCGGAAAGCTTTTGAAGTGGGACGCGGGAGATGCCGACGTCACAAGCTGATGCCCCGTCCCGAAGTTAAAACACCCTCCAATGGAATAACAGAAAAAGCAAGCATCCCACGTCACTATTGATAGTGAAAGGGGATGCTTTTTCGTTCATGGGTCGGGCGATCGTGGAGAGGAGGAAAAGGGAGAAAACGCTCCGGCGGGTGAGACGCTTGCATGGGTGCTCATGACAAAAAGTCCTGTTCTGACGCCTCCCATTTTTCATGATATTTTCAGATTCGCCCACTACCATGAATAGTATCTTGAAGCTGGAGGTTTCCATAATGAAAAAATCCAAATGGCTAAAATGGAAGATCGGCGGAGGCGTCGTGTTCTCTCTCGCGCTTCTTATGCAAACGGTCAAGGCTGATCCCGCATTCGAGAAAGCGCACGAGGCTGCCATGCAAAACGGCGACGCGGAGGATGAAATCGAGACAGCTGCAAACGATCCGGTCATGGATGACTGGAAAAACGAAAGTAACGAGCAAGCAGCCGCCACAGCCGTTCCCTTCACTTCCAAGCCCATGCCTGCTGATACGGTTTCGTCTGATCCGCTGCCGCCGCAAACCGGGAAGCAGGATGAGTCGAAAAACCAGGTTCAGGCTGCAGCGCACACAGCAGAGGCGGCGCCACACCCTGCGTCGGAAGGTGCCAGCAAAAGCGGACAAGCCAAAGCGACTGTCAAGTCAAAGCCAAAGGCGACAGTAAAATCAACCAAGACAACCCCTTCGTCCAAATCGAAAAAGTCCAGTACGGCAGTCGCGACATCAAAGCCAAATTCAAGCAAGAGCACAGTGGCACCCACATCGAAGCCAGCACCAGTCTCTGAGCCCGCGCAACCACCTGCAGATTACGCTGCGGCTGCTCCTGCCCCGATTGCCGAGGCCCCGAGCGATGTGACCCCGACTGCGCCTGCCGATTCCGTTCAATCGCCAGACAGCAGCAGTACAAGCGATTCAGCGGATACGCAAGAACAGCCAGTAAAGAAAAAGAAGTCCCATACCAAATCCCGTCATTCATGAAGACCTCACCAAGACAGAGGGGGAGCGTATGAACCGTGAACAAGCTTTTCACGAAAGCAATTTTCGCGCGATGAACACCAACGTCCAGGTCTGCCTGGAAAGTAGTGGCGAAAGGCAATACCAGGAGGTCTCCATCATCGAGGAGGTCAAGAGCTGGTTTGCCTCAACAGAGCAACGCTTCGGCCGTTTTCTTGACGATAGCGAGCTTTCCTATGTGAACAGCCATAGCGGGAAGACAACCCTCATCTCTTCCGCGATGACAGAGGTTCTCTCCCTTGCCGAGATGTATCACGTGCACACAAAGGGCATCTTCCAATGCCTGATTTTGAATGCTTTGCGTTCTGCCGGCTATACCCGTTCATTCGAGCAATTGAACGGGGTGACCCCAGCGCGCCTCGAACCATCTGATGCTCCCCCTGGGCATTTCACGCTTGACCGGATCATGAAGTCCGTTCAGCTCTCTCCCGGCTCCCAAATCGATTTGGGCGGAATCGTGAAAGGATGGTCCGTGGAAAAGCTGAGCTTGTGGGTAAGACAGGAGCGAAGCATCGCGCGTGGCCTCCTGAATGCAGGCGGCGACCTGCAAGTATGGGGCGGCTATACCCATGATGAACCGTGGCTCATCGGAATCGCCAGTCCCCATGATCCGGATGCGGAGGCCGCCCAAATCGAGCTTGTGGATGGTGCCGTAGCCACTTCAAGTGTCCTGGGAAGAAGCTGGAAAAGTGAGTGGGGTAAGATGCATCATCTGATTGACCCGCGAACGATGCGACCGGGGGCAAGCGATATCATCCAATGCTCCATTGTAGGCGACAGTGTGATTGAATGCGAGGTGTGGGCCAAAGTGGCCTGCATTCTGGGAAGCACGGAGACCGTCCCGTTGCTGCAAGCGAAAATTCCCCATTGTGATGCATTGTTTTTCACCAGTACGGGAGATGTTCACTTTGTCGGCAATCGCAAACGATACGATCAACAATGGCAAGGTGTTGCCGCTGACTTTTTCCATGTTTAAAATCTGCACAAAAAGGATGGATGCATCATGGTTGGGTTTATCACAAGCTTGCCGACCTGGGAGACCATACGCTTCCTCGGCATTACCGCTTATGTTCTCTTGTTTCTCGGCGTCAGCCTGGGGATGCTGTACAGCATGCCGTTTTGGAAAGGAAAAGCAAAAGCCACTCTCTACAAGGTTCATTCCTATACGACGATTACCGGTACCTTTTGCGCGATCCTGCACGCCATGACGCTCATCGTCGATACGTATATGCCGTTTTCCTGGACGGACATTCTGGTCCCGTTTTCGGCCGAAAATGATCCTATCTGGAATGGCCTCGGGTCACTGGCACTCTACAGTACGCTGCTGCTCATTCTCACCACCGATTTGCGCACGAAGCTCAACAAAAACGTATGGCGCTTTCTTCATCTCTGCTCGTATCCCACCTTCGTTATCGCCATGATTCATGGCATCGAGATCGGAACGGATACGCAGAGCCCCTTGATGTATTTGCTGTACATCAGTACGTTTGGCATACTTGTGGTATTGCTGGCGATTCGGATCGTAATCGGGAGGAAGACGACTGGTGCATATCTTGCTAATCGAAGATGACCTCAAGCTGGGGCCGCTTTTGCACTACAAGCTGAGTCAGGCATACCATACCGTCGATTGGGTAAGCGATACGGATTTTGTGGAAGAGTATCTGCAAAAATCAAGCTACGACCTGTACATTCTGGACTGGATGATGCCCAAAAAAAGCGGCCTCGATATTTGCCAGGACATTCGCAAACGAAAGGATACAACGCCCATTCTCATGCTCACAGCCCGGGATTCCCTGTCCGATCGTGTTTTGGGCTTGAACACGGGGGCTGATGATTATTTGGTCAAGCCGTTTGCCTTTGAAGAGCTGTTTGCCAGGGTCAACGCGCTGGGCCGTCGTGTCTCTGCAGTCTTTCAGGATGAGATTTACGAGTTTGGTGATCTGACGGTCAATCCCCACACCCACGAAGTCAAGCGGGGAGATGTTTCACTTTCCCTTACCAAAAAAGAATTCCAGCTCATTCTCTTTCTCGTGCGACACGCCGAGCAGACGCTGTCACGGGACCAAATTCTTGATCACGTGTGGGGAGTAGGTACGGTCATCACGCCGAACGCGGTCGATGCGGCTATCAAGCTGCTTCGCAAAAAAGTGGACAACGGATTCGAGAAAAAAATCATTCAAAGTATCCGGGGAATTGGCTACCGTCTTTCCTATCAACAGGAGAATCCTCATGTTTGAAAAAACGCGCAGAAAATTGACGTTATTCTATGGCGGCATAGCCGCGCTGCTGTTACTGATCATGGTCTTCTGTTTTTACTTTTCGCTGACGACGGTCATTTCGCTAAACGAGCGATCTCGCTTGCAGACGTTGACGGAAAAGCTGGAGCGCGAATGGCATGAGAATCGCAATCCGGACAAAAAAGGAAGCAGAGAAAAAGCAAGCAGGCCGCCCGGTCCGCACAAGGAGCATATCGGGCGAATCGATTGGGATTTTTTACAGCCCACCCAGTTTTCCTATATCCTCGATCGCAATCAGGCGATCGCCTTTACTTCCTTGAAAGAGCGGCAGCTCGGGTTGCTTGAGGAAGTGCAGGGATTTCTCGAAACACACGATGTTGCTTCCGGCGAAATGGAACGGTTTCACTTTCTAGAAGACGGTGTGCGCAAAACGTATGTCCTCTACAAAGCTCCCCCGCTTGCAGATGAAGTTGATTCGTTTGCTGTTTATTTTGGGGAAGAGATAACCGGAATGGACGAACTTTTACGTCAGATGCAGCTGCTGCTCAGCATCGCAGCTATTCTGTTGGTAGGTCTTGCAACCATCGCCGGCTATATCTTTGCCGGACGCGCCATGATCCCGATCAATCAAGCCTACAAGCGGCAAAAAGATTTTACCGTGGATGCATCCCATGAATTGCGAACACCGTTGAGTGTCATGCTTTCCTCCTCCGAGATTTTGGTAGAATCCAAGGCAAGCCTGCCCCCTTTTCACCAGTCCGTCTTAACGGGAATGATGGATGAAATCAGCCGAATGATCCGCATGGTGGAAAACCTGCTTTCGCTGGCCCGAAACGATTCAGAGGATGCCCTGAACACCCCCGAAATGATCAAGTGGTTTGATCTTCGCCAAATGGCCGTGGACGTACTTACGCAGATGCATGGCAGCGCTACGCAAAAAGGTGTGCAGCTTTCCCTTGCCGACGAATCGACCAGCTCCCCCCTTCTCTACCACGGAAATATGGATCAGATTCGTCAACTGCTGTACATCCTGATCGACAACGGAATCAAATATACGGATGCAGAGGGTACCGTTTCGCTATCAGTCGCCCCCGTCAAACACAAAAAGGTTAAAATCACCGTACAGGATCGCGGCTGCGGGATTCCCGAAGAAGACATTCCCCATATTTTTGAGCGCTTTTATCGCATTGACAAAGGGAGATCGCGTCTGACCGGCGGAACGGGTCTGGGCCTGGCAATCGCAGCCCAAATCGTCAACGCCCATCGCGGAAAAATCATCGTCACGAGCAAATGGCAGCAAGGCACGACCTTTACCGTTTTGCTGAAGGACGTGTAGAAAAAAACAACCCGGATGTTTCGCATCCGGATTGTTGGTAATCAGGCTATTGTGTGACAAGCTTTAGCTGGAGTTCTTTTTTATAGAGCGCTGTTTGAAAAACTGGCTTCATCCCGGCACGCTCGTAAAGCTTTTGCGCATTCGTCAAGCTGTCGGTATCGACGCTTAGCATAATGGTATGCTGTCCCCGCTCATAGGCAGTACGAAACGCATGAAGGAGCAGCGCGTAACCAATGCCTTGCTTTCTCCATGGGCGTTTGACCCCAAGCAAATCAATATACATGCAATCCTCCTGCAGCTTGGCCATCAAAAAAGCTGCGGGTGTTTGTCCATCAAACACGAGGAACCACAGGCTTGGATCATACTGTTCGCCCTTTTGCTGATGAATCCATTCGGCAAAGCTTTTCTTCGCATACCCCCACGAATCGCGGAAGGTTTCATCATAGACCTCATAGAGTGTCTCTTCGTCCTGATCCGGTTGAAAGCTTCGTATCTGAATGCCTTCCGGAAGCGCTGGTTCCTCAGGCAGCCCTGTCAGTTCGATTTTCATCCGTTTGTACAAACGTCTGAATGCAAATCCGTTGCTTTCGACAAGATTTCTTGCGGCCATGTTGGTAAACGGAATATGGTTCATCAGCATCTGGGTACCAGTCGTCCCCTCACAAAGCACAATCGCGCGTTCCTCAACCTGTGCAAGCAGTGCCGAGCCAAGTCCATGATTTTT
>JBLNEJ010000243.1:0-18239 GCA_050262535.1 Clostridia bacterium | reverse complement strand
GTGTTGGATGGGTTGATCGATTTCGATTTCTTATCCGTTTTGATGCGCTCGCCACCGATGATCAGGTCATACTCACGGCCCAGTTCGCTTTCTACTTTAGCAAGTGCCTCTTGGAACGCTTTCTTGTTCTCAGGCAGTTGAAAATTGGTAAACGGTTCGTTGTGGAACTCAGGTTTCACTTGTCGTTCGCCTCCTCATATCATTCGTAATCTATGATGCCCATTACTAAATGCAAGGATCATACCAACTTATCATACGCTATAGTGTGTGCGATTCTGGCTTGATTTATCGGGACAGGACGAAGACACATCTGTATAAGACGTGTGCAAAATTAGGCACATGTGTGCAAAATATTTTTGCTGCAATGCGTGCTATTTTCGATAAATGTGCATATACGGTTTGCCCTCCACCGGGCGTACATAGATCGCCAACGGTTGATTGATCGACTGTACATACAGGTTGACGTGTACATTTTTATCAAAAAGCTGTTCAATCAGTCCCCCGGCGTATTGGGTAAACTGCAGCACCTCTGTCCGCGAGTCATATTCCGCCGTGGCTGTGATGGTCAGCTCGGTCAGTTCACCGCTGCTGTAACGCCCCAGCCCGGTCATCCCGATGAATTCACCAAAATACGACTGAATGCTCTTGCGCAGCTTATCGTACTGCAGCGAAGTTTGCGGCTGTGATTTCTCGGCAACATCGCTCGGGAAGAGCAAATAGTCCTCCTCGATCGGCAGCCATTTCGACACGGCGCTCTCCTGCGCGTTCACGGTCCCGCTCATAATGAAGCGTCCGGGAACGAGCGTGGAATTTTTGGGAGGAACCTGGTACAGTGCAACGACCATTGGCACCGTAGGGTTGTCCACCCGCAGCTTCGATACAGCCTGTGCGGCCAGCTGCTGCCCCTTGGCCCGCAATTCGTCACGGGTGTATTCTTTCTCGACGCCGGCTGCATCCTGATAGACCGGCGAGAGAGAAATGCCCAACACAATCCCCGCTAGCTGACGGCCTTCCTTATCCAAATAGTCGTGCTCCAAAATATGAATGAACGTACGCGGCCCTTTTTCCGGGTTCAACGCTTCCGGGTTTTGCTTCTTGCGGGCAATCCACGCGCTTACTTGTTCACGCTTCAGCTGCTGCCCCTCGCGAAACAAGTACTTGTCGGACGGAAACGTCTCGCGGGCAATTTCCATCAGCCCCAATTCCAGATGGCTGAAATCTACACGAAACTCGTAGCTCGCGAGCATCCCGCGTGTCTGATTCGGCACATAAGGCGAAACGCTTGCATAGTACTCCTCAGAAGCCGCGATAATCGGTGAAACGGATGGTTTGGCGGGCTCGGGCGTACTTTCCCCTTTCCCCGGCAAAAACGAGCAGGCCGTACTGGCCAGCGCCAAACCTGCGATGGCGGCACAAGCAGCGACCCGCTTCCATAAAGCGTGCATCAGGCATAACTCCTTTCCATTCAATTCTTGCGCTCGGCGGTCAGCTTTGTTTTCAAGCTGTATTCACACCCGAACGCCTTCTCGAACTTTTGCAGCAATTCGCTGGCTTCCTTCAGCTCCAGATGGATGTCAGGGTTGACGCTGTACACTACGATTCTGATTTTCCCGTCCTTTTGCTCACAGGACACATCCTGAATATGGCTGGAGAGAGAACGATCCATTGCTCTCGCCATCATCAAAAGGATGCTCAGCTTGCCAACCAGCTCCTCATCCTCTGGACGAAGCAGCACCTGATACGGCAACGACAGCTCGCGGGTTTTCTTCTTCGCGCGATGGGCTGCAATTAAGGCGACGAGCAGACGCTCACGGTGGGTCAGCCCGACGATCTTCGTATGCAGCAGGACATAAAACGTATGCTTCTGCCATTCGTAAAAACTGACGGCAACCCCCGTATTATGCAAATGGGCCGCAATCCATAACAGCAGACGCTCACGCTGCCCCAGGTGGTGAATCTCTGCGAGCTCATCAAACAGACGGGTGCTTAAATGAGCCACATGCTTGGCATGTTCAATCTCCACATTGTAATAGCGCATCGTGTTGAGCACGTCGCTTTCCAACGGGTCACGGAGTGCGACTGGCCCGTTGCTTTTCTCATAGTGCTCGAAAAACAGGCCTTCTCGCAGTCCATTTCCGCTGATAATCAGCTTCGGCGAGTTGGTTTGCTCCATCAGCATTTGAATGATCAAGCCGCCTGCCACGATGATGTCAGCGCGATCCTTGGACAAACCGGGCAGCGCCTGCAGCTCCTTGAGCGTCAGGCGAGTAATGAAGTCCATCGTTTCATCCACCTGGGCCTTGCTCATTTCATACTGGTGGGCGCTTTCCAGCGGATACTGGATCAGCTCGCGGTGAATGCGGGCAATATTGCGGACAGTTCCGCCCAAGCCGATCAAGGGAACACCCGTTTTTCCGTGAATCCAGTCGTGCCGCGAAATCGCTTCCTGCAAATAATGACGGACAAAGGGCAAGGATAGTTTCCCATCTGTCGATTTATCGCGGAATTGCTCCGTTAATGTCAGCGCACCAAATGGCATACTGACGGATTGCTGCATTTTGCGCTCATGGAAATAGGTAACCTCACTGCTGCCCCCGCCGATATCGAGTGTAAAGCCCTCTGGCTCGGTGATTCCGTTGATGATGCCGACAAATCCGTAATACCCCTCTTCATGCCCGCTTAATACACGAAAAGTCAGGCCGGTTTCCGCTTTGACCCGCGCCAGGTAGTCTGCCTGGTTGTTTGCTTGCCTGACCGCTGCCGTGGCTACCGGAATGATGGTCTGCACGTCCCGAGATCGGCATATTTTCATAAAACGCGCCAAAGCAGACAACGCCCGCTCCATTGCGGCTGGCTTGATTGTCTGCTCTGGTCCCATATTTTCACTTAAGCGTACCGTTTCCTTCGTATCATCGATCAAATGGTACGTGAGCCCATTCATTTGGAAAATGACCATGCGGATCGTGTTGGACCCCATGTCAATAACCGCAACCTTTTGATTTACTCCCATTTTTTCCATCCTTCTTGTTGCAAGACGTAGAGATACGCAGACTCGCCGATCCCGATCAAGGAATGGTTGGCTCCGCTTGCCGAAATGACGACGAGCCTTTCAGGAGATTGGGTATCAAACGGCTCCCAGCCCCGGTTTGTTTTTTGCAGAATCCCGTCGCTGGTCGCCGCATAAAGCACGCCTTCCAAATTGTCAGCAGCAAGTGAATAAACCTGGGAGTCTGCAGGAATGTCTTCCTTTACCCAGCTGTTATTCTCGCTTTTCCAGATCCCTTCCTGGGTGGCAACGTACATGGAGTCATCCGCCGCATCGTATTCCATGCCATATGCAGCCTGTTCAAACACCATCCACTTTTTCCAATGCTGGCCGCCGTCTGCTGAGCGGTATATGCCGTCTCCCGACACGGTAACATACAAGACTTGCTTTTCGCCACTTCCAACTCCTGCAACATTGCGAATATCAGGAGCAGAAGGAAGGCCCGCCACGGCATCCTCCCAGCTCTGTCCGCCATCGGTTGATTTCTTGGACAGTTGGTAGCCGGCTACGTAAATATCGTTGGGATTATCCGGATTGACGACCCATCCGGTCACATCCTTGCCCTCCAGCTCGGGGGACAGGAGTCCCCATGTTTTGTTATCTGCCGAAACGAACAGGCCGCGGTGCGTTCCCACCCAGATTTGACCCGATTGGGTGGGCATATTGGCGACATGCACCACTTCCCCTTCCTGAAGCACGTCCTGATAGGTAAGGTCTCCTAAAATATGTGCTGCCGCTACCGGTAGCTGCTGGTTTTTTCGCGGTTCCTCTGCTTTCTGAACTTCCCCCTGACAGCCGGTAATCAACCATATGACCAAAAGCAACCCGCTGCCCCATGCCTTCACCACATATTTCATACTCTCACCATCCTATCGATCTTTGTTGCCTGCGATTATTCGTATTGTGCCAAGATCGCCAAGAAAGCCTGTTCGTCCAGTACGGGTATGCCCAACTCTCTTGCTTTGTCCAATTTGGAGCCTGCCTTTTCTCCAGCGATCACAAGATGGGTCTTTTTGCTGACGCTGCCAGTTGCCTTGCCGCCGAGCATTGCGATTTTTTCCTCTGCTTCCTGACGGGACAGTTGGGTAAGCGTACCGGTCAGTACAACGGCTTTGCCTTGAAACGGGGAGTCGATCACCTCTGTTACCCGTACGCCGGTGTACGCCATGTTGACACCTGCCGCCTTCAACCGCTCAATTAGATGATCAACCTGCGGCTGGGCAAAATAAGCGAGAATGCTTCCCGCCATCTTCGGGCCAATTTCGTCGATGGCCACCAGGTCTGCTTCCGTCGCGTTGCTCAAGGTATCGATGTGTCCAAAATGCTCAGCCAGCTGACGGGCTGCCTTAGCCCCGACATGGCGAATCCCCAAACCAAACAGCAGGCGCTCCAAGGAGTTGGACTTGCTCGCTTCGATGGCGGCGAGCAAATTGTCTACCGATTTTTCACCCATTCGCTCGCGGGATAAGAGCTGTTCCTTTTTCTCGTGCAAATAGTACAGATCGGCTACGCTTGCAAGCAAGCCATCCTGGAAAAGCTGTGCAACCAGCTTCTCTCCCAATCCATCAATATTCATCGCCTGGCGGGAGACAAAATGAATCATCCCTTCACGAATCAGCGCCGGACACTCCGGATTGATGCAGCGAAGCGCCACTTCTTCCTCCAGACGAACAAGCTCACTTCCACACTCCGGGCAATGAGTCGGCATGGAGAATGGCGTTTCCGCACCTGTTCTGCGCTCCGGCAAAACCGCCACGATCTCCGGAATGATGTCGCCTGCCTTTTTGACGACGACATGGTCTCCCAGAAGCAGTCCTTTCTCCCGGATGATATCTTCATTGTGCAGCGATGCCCGTTTCACGGTCGTTCCTGCCAGACTGACAGGCTTCAATAACGCAGTCGGTGTCACAGCACCTGTTCGTCCGACCGTCACCTCAATACCTTCGAGAATCGTCACAGCCTCTTCCGCCGGGAACTTGTAGGCAATTGCCCAACGCGGACTTTTGGCCGTAAAGCCCAGCTCCTGTTGCAGCGCGTAGCTGTCTACCTTGATGACCATTCCATCGATTTCGTAAGGCAATGTCGGTCTTTTTTCCGTCCAGCCGCCAATAAACGAAATGACATCCTCGATATCATCGAACACCCGACGCTCCTGGTTGACCTTGAACCCAAGCGATTCAAGCAGCTCCAGACCTTCGCTGTGTGATTGCGCCGCCTTCGTTTCCCCCTGCAAATCGTTCAAGCCGTATATAAAAATATCGAGAGCCCGCGATGCCGTTATCCGGGAATCAAGCTGACGCAGCGAGCCTGCTGCCGAGTTGCGGGGATTGGCGAACAACGGCTCTCCCTGCTCCTCGCGCTCCTTGTTCAGCTTCTCAAACGAGCGCTTGGACATGTATGCTTCCCCGCGCGCTTCTAGGGTCAGCGGCTGCGCCAGCCGAAGCGGAATGGAGCGAATCGTCTTCAGATTCTGCGTAATGTCTTCGCCGATCTGTCCATCGCCGCGCGTGGCGCCTTTGACAAACACACCGTTCTCATAATGCAGCGAGACGGCAAGACCGTCGATTTTCAGCTCGCATACATAACGCACATGGGCCGTTCCCGCTCCCTGTCGGACACGTCGATCAAAGTCGCGCAAATCATCTTCATTGAACGCATTGCCCAGGCTGAGCATCGGCGTCTTGTGCTCGACCTTTTCAAAAAAGGGCAGCGGTGCCGCACCAACGCGCTTCGTCGGGGAGTCGGGGGCAGCCAATTCAGGAAATTCGCTCTCTAGCGCCACCAGCTCCCGTATCAGCTGATCGTACTCCTGGTCGGAAATCTCCGGGCGGTCCTCCGTATAGTACAATCGGTTATGCTTTTCGATTTGCTTCGTTAATTCTTCCATTCGTACCAACGCAGCATTACGCTCCATTGCTAATCCCTCCAACCAGACTCGGGTTATGCTTTTTCAATCGGGGCGAATTTGGCCAGCAGCTTCTTGATGCCGACCGGACTTGGGAACGCGATATCCAGCTCGATATCATCGCCCTTGCCCTTGACGCTGACCACGGTTCCGGTACCCCATTTGCCGTGCTTCACCTTTTCGCCCACCTTCCAATCGATTCCTGCCGCCTGACCGTGATGAGCCAGCTTCGTTGGTTGAATAATCGTGCTGCCAGCCGGTTTCTGCGTAAATGAACCGCTGACACGCGGCTGTTGTGTGCCTGTACCTGCTCCAAAACGATTTTCACCCGTCCGCGGCGAAAAGCTGCTTGTGCTTTGACCGGCACCGATGCCTCTGCCAAAGCCGCCCATTCGCTGCTGTGGCTCTCTTCCTTCGAGCACCTCAGCCGGTATTTCCTCAATAAAGCGAGAGGTCGGATTGTAGTTCGTCCGGCCAAACAGCGTCCGCATCCGAGCGCAGGTCAAATACAGCCGCTCTTCCGCACGGGTGATCCCCACGTATGCCAGGCGACGTTCCTCCTCCAGCTCGCTGTCGTCAAACTGCGCGCGGCTGTGCGGAAAAACACCTTCCTCCATTCCGACGAGAAACACGACCGGGAATTCCAGCCCTTTGGCGCTGTGCAGGGTCATCAGCACAACCTGTCCCTCTGCCGGAACATCCTCCTCCTGATTGTCATCCCCTAATGTATCGATATCCGCTACAAGAGCAAGGTCGGTCAAAAACGCCAGCAGCGACTTGTCTTCGCTTTTCTTCTCAAACTCCTGGGTAACGGACAGAAACTCCTCGATGTTCTCCAGACGCGCTGCCGCTTCCAATGTTTTGTCCTCACGCAGCATCTGGCGGTAACCCGATTTGTCCAGCACCTCGGATACCAGCTCGGTGACAGACAAATAGTCGGTCATCTGGGTGAAATTGCCGATCATCTCGGCAAATGCCAAAATCGCATTGGTTGTGCGGGAGGCAAGCCCCATATAGCCCGCATCCTGAATAGCCGTATACATCGACACGCCCTGCTTCGTCGCGAATTCCCTGATCTTTTCCACAGTCGTATCGCCGATGTTGCGCTTTGGCACATTGATGATCCGTTCCAAACTAATATCGTCATCCGGATTGGAAATTAGACGCAAATAGGCGAGGACGTCTTTAATCTCTTTGCGATCGTAGAACTTGGTGCCGCCAACGATCGTGTACGGAATGTTCGACTTGATGAACACTTCCTCGACCACACGCGACTGCGCATTGGTCCGGTACAGGACGGCAAAGCGATCGAAGCTTTTGTAGTGGGCAAGGTGCTCCCGAATCGTTTCGACGATAAAATACGCCTCCTCGTGCTCGGAGCCGCCCTCGTAAAACCGGATTTTTTCCCCTGTTGAATTCTCGGTCCACAAATTCTTGTCTTTGCGGGCGATGTTCTTGGCAATAACCTGGTTGGCCGCCTGCAAAATCGTCTTCGTGGATCGGTAGTTCTGCTCCAGCTTGATCAGCTTGGCGTTCGGGTAGTCTTTCTCAAAATTCAGGATGATGGAGATATCGGCCCCGCGCCATTTGTAAATACTTTGATCGGCGTCACCCACACAGCAAATGTTCTGGTACCGACCGGCAAGCATTTTGATCAGCTGGTACTGTGCCCGGTTCGTATCCTGATACTCATCGACATGGACGTATTGAAATTTCTTTTGATAATAATCCAATACTTCCGGCACCTCTTTGAACAGGCGAACCGTTGTCATGATCAAATCGTCGAAATCGAGTGACTGGTTATTCTTCAGCTTTTTTTGATACAGCTCATACACCCGTGCAACCGTGCGCTGGAACGGATCGCCCGCTTTCTCGGCATATTCCTTCGCTCCGGTCAGTTCGTTTTTGGCCCCGCTGATGGTTGCCAGGATGCTGCGCGGTTCATACTGCTTCGTATCTATGTTCAATTCCTTTAGGCATTGTTTGATGACGGTAAGCTGGTCGCCTGCATCCAAAATGGTAAAGGAGCGGCTCACATCCAGCCTGTCGATGTCACGGCGCAAAATCCTCACGCAAAGCGAGTGGAAAGTGGAAATCCAAATGTCCTCCGCTCCGTTACCGACCAGACTGGACACACGATTTTTCATCTCGCGTGCCGCTTTGTTGGTAAACGTAATGGCAAGGATGCTCCACGGCGCCTTCTTGTGAACACCGATCAAATACGCGATGCGCTGCGTCAGCACTCGCGTCTTGCCGCTTCCCGCACCCGCCATGATCAGCACCGGACCTTCTGTCGTTATGACCGCTTCCTTTTGCTGCGGATTGAGGCCCGAGACGAATCTATCTTGCATCGACATTGACATTGTTCATTTGCCACCTTCCCAATAAAAGCATACGTTCTTATTTTGGCACAAGTTAGCCCTACTCGCCACTTTTTACTTCGCGTTTTTTGCGCTCAAATCGTTGCCAAATGTTCCTTTACCCACTGCTCTGCCGTTTGCATGAATGCCCGAACCGCTGGTGCAGCATCCATGAGCGGAGAAACGGCAAGTCCGATCGTACGTCCGACCTTTTGCTGCAAGGGCAAAACCTTCACGTGCTCTGCATGTTTGGGCAGAGTTAATTGCGGAACAATCGAGACGCCGAGCCCTTCATTGACCATGGCGAGAATGGTCGGATTATCGGCAATCTCAAAGCGTATCTGGGGTGACAAGCCCGATTGCCTGAATGCCTCCTGCACCAGTCGTTCGCAGCCGGATAACGGCAGGATAAACGGTTCCTCCGCCAGCTGTTCCACCGAAACAGACTTTTGCCGGGACAAAGGATGCTTCTCCTCTACGACCGCCAGCAACTGATCATCGATCAGCGGGGTCGCATCCAATCCTGCCGCAGGCAAAATAACAAACCCGACATCAACCTCCCCCGTTTGCAGCCACTGGGTAATCTGTCCATAGCTTCCTTCACAAAACACCAGCTCGATATGCGGAAATTTTGTCTGAAACGACCGGATCACTCCGGGCAGAACCCGCGCCGATACACTGGGGAAGCTGCCGATACGGATTGTCCCGACGGCCATCCCCAACGTGTCGGCGGCAATCTGCCTGATTTGCTCTACCCGGTTGATGATTTCCCGTGCGTGCATGAGGATGCGCTCGCCTGCCTCCGTCAGCCTGATGCCTTGGCGATTCCGCACGAGCAGTTGAATGCCCAGCTCGGCTTCCAGTCCCGAAATCGTATGGCTGACGCCGGATTGACTGAGGTTGAGCCGCTCACCCGCCTTCGTGAATGAGCCTGTATCCACGACCGCCAAAAACACCTGCGCTTGCATTACAGTCATTGCAACCACCCTCCAGAATCAGTTTTGTTCATGTATTTCATGAGAAACATTCATTTGTTTAATGATATTTTCGTCATTATACTTAAAAACACGCAAGAACAAAAAGGGGGAACGACTATGAAGCAGATTTCTGTTTACCTAGTGGATGCATTTACCGACCAGCCTTTTGGAGGGAACGCTGCCGGGATTGTCCCTGATGCAAATGGACTCACCGATGCCGACATGCAAAAGATCGCTCGTGAGCTCAATCAGTCGGAAACGGCGTTTCTTTTTCCTTCCACGACGGCAGAAGCGAACTATCGCATCCGCTATTTTACCCCGGCTGTGGAAATCAACTTCTGCGGCCACGCGACGGTAGGCGCCGCCTGGCTGTTGGCAACACAGCTCGGAATAGCCGAGCAACACGAGCAAATTGTCTTCGATACGAAAGTTGGATTGATCCCAATCAAGTGGGAAAAGGAAAACGGCGAATTGACGAGCGTCACGATGACACAAGCAGCTCCCCGCGTAAAGACAGTCGAGTATCCCCTTGCAAAATTGGCTCGTCTGCTTGGCATCAACGAACATGATCTCGATGACCGTTATCCGCTCCGCTTGGGCAGCACCGGAAACTGGCACCTGCTCGTGCCCGTGCGCAACCAGGCCGCTATTGATGCCGCCAAACCGCTGCTAGCGGAGCTGGGGCAGATGAATGAGGAAATCGGTGCTTATACGACACATCTCTTTACATTTGACACCGATCTGCCCGGATTCGATGTGTATACGCGCGATTTTTGTCCGGCGATCGGAATTCCCGAAGATCCGGTAACCGGGTCAGCAAACGGGGCGCTGGCGGGCTATTTTGCCTTGGAAGGCTTGATTCCAACGAACTCAAGCCAGCGCTTAAAAATCGGGCAAGGTCATGCAATTGGTCGCCCGGGGACGCTCTATGCTACGGTAACTCCTGGAGAATCCGCACCGGTAATCCAAGTCTCGGGTGCTGCGGTCATTACTTTTGCTGGGCAGCTTAGGATTTCGTAGGTTTCCCCTCCACCGCAGTCACTCTTCCATGCAAGCACAAAAGGCGATGCAAGGAGAATGAACTCTCTTCCTGCACCGCCTCAAACGCTTGCCTTTTTTACCGATTCACCTTCATCTGCTTCACGGCCGCAACGGTTGAAAGAGCCGCTGCCACATCTTCATAGATGATATTACCAATAACCACTACGTCTGCAATCGCAGCCATTTCTTGCGCTTGCTCGACACTTTGGATGCCACCGCCGTAAAATAGCTTGCCCTCCTCATACCCTGCCTTGCACGCGCGCACCAGCTCCGGATCACCATATGTGCCGCTGTACTCCACGTAAAAAATCGGCAGCCTGCAAATCCGCGAAGCGACACGGGCATACGCCTTGGCTTCCTCCTTGCCCGTCACCTGACGAGCCTTGGTCAGCTTGGCAGCAGCGGAATCGGGATTGACGATCAGATAGCCTTCTGCAAAAATTTCATCCCAATGAATGTAGGCTCCATATTCGGTCAAACCCGCCACATGCGGCGCGAGCAACCAATCGGGATCACCCGCATTAAGCACCAACGGAAGGAAATAGGCATCAAAGCCGGGTACAACCGATTCAAGGTTCGATACCTCCAGCACGACTGGCACGGCATAGCGCCGAATGCGCGCCATCAAATCAAGTGTATTGTCATACGTAATTCCCAAGGTACCACCGACAATGATCGCGTCCGTCCCCGACTCGCAAACCGCTTCGAGCGTAGCGTCATCAATCGGTTTATCCGGGTCAAGCTTAAATACATGGCACCAGTCTTGAAAATCGATCACAAAGAGCCTCCTCGTTTACTTCCCGATTCGCTCCAGGGCAAGCTGGTACCCATCATTGCCGTAGTTCAGGCAGCGCTTCACGCGGGAAATGGTAGCGGTGCTTGCGCCGGTTTCAGCCTCAATCTGATTGTAGGTAAACCCTTTGCGCAGCATGCGGGCAACCTCCAAACGTTGTGCAAGCGATTGCATTTCGTTTATCGTGCAAAGATCATCAAAAAACTGATAGCATTCTTCCATGGTTTCAAGCGACAACACCGCTTCAAAAAGCTGCTCGATCCCTTTCCCCTTCAGTTTCTCCAATTGCATACGGTCACCTCGTGTATGGTGAATTTTTGATTTTCTTTGTGTCTGTAAAGTTTCACAGTCCTACAGTTACTTCTAATCTTAGGTCAAAAATCGTCCCAATACAAGCGAATCTTGCATCAAGAAAAAAATTTTTTATTGAAAGCTAAGTTCTTTATCCAAGCCAGGCTGATCGGGAATGATATTGATCCACGTATTTCCCGGGAGCAGCGGCAATTCCGCCTGGTCACCTGTAGCAGCATAGGCGCGAATCACTCCGTTCGCCCGCTTCCACTTGATTTTTTGCGCTTTCCCCTGCTGGAACAAATACCCGTCTCCGGGTCCATTCACATCCACGCGCCGTCTGCCTTCCTTGTCCAATATCTGATGCCGTGCCGATAGTACCAGCAGATTGGTCGTCGATAGCTGTTTTTTCGACTGCAAATCCTGATGGGGTTTGCCCTGTGTAAAACGCAAATACCGTTTTGTTTGAGGGTCGTATTGATAGCTGACCTTGTACATCGAATGGAACCTGACCTGAATCGTCTCCGCTTTGACCCCTTCGGTGATTTGGGCATCAGCCGGCAAAAACGGCAGGTACGGAAGCTCCGCCTGCGTACGCATGCCTTTCTCCTTCATTGCCTGTTCGATTCGCTTTGAATCCGTATACAGGTTATGCGGCGCTTTGCGTGATTTATCCCGCCAAAAATATTTGCCATTATTGATTTCATTCAAATAGCTGAAGTCGGAATGCGCCAATGTTTCCAGCGCTTCCTGGCTGCCGCCTGCATGCACCATCAGCGCATCAAAGCCGACACCGATTTGAATATAGTAAGGGCGGATGCTGCGAACGGGACCGATCACCTTCGGATGCTGGCTGTGGTAGATTGCGACAAAGCGCGTCATCTCCCCCTCTGCCAAGATTTCATAGACGAGGTCAGCTGCGTCCAGTCCGGATTGCGGCCGCGCGGGAGGCGCATTGTTGATCATGACCATAACGGGACGGTGATCGATCGGTTCATTCGTACCCAAGCCAGTCAATGGTGACGTATAGGCAAAGGCAGGAGCGGTCTCATTTGGCTGTGGCTCTGTTTGCTCCGGTACAGGGGCAGGTGCGGGGGTCTCGGAAGGGGCAGGCGGAACCGTTGTTTCTTGCGTGCATGCAGTCAGCATAGCTGTCAACAGGATCGGTACGGCCAATCGTAGGATTCGTGCGTTCATCTGACCACTTCCTTTTTTTGTGATTGAGCATGAGTGGGTGTTGCCATAAGGGTCAAACGAATTTGACCGTTTTATTTTTCTCTATTACTGTCCCGATTCCTTCCATTCCTGAGCACGTCCTTGTAAATATTGAGTTTCCCCAACAACGTACCGCTTTACTTGAAGGGCTTTGCAAGAAGATATGGTTGTCCACACAAAGGGGCTGTCGCACCGCTTTTTGCCCCCGTAGTTCATCGTTCAAAAGAAAAGGAAGACCGCTACCCCGCGTCTTCCTTTTCTAACACACTATACAAGTTTGAACTCGTTCGTAATTTCCTGCAGCTCCTGGGAGAGCTTGCTTAGCGACTGTGTCGATGCCGAGATCTCCTCCATCGAAGCCAATTGTTGCTGCGAGGAGGCAGCCACTGTCTTGGAGCTCATAGAGGTATCTCTGGAGATACGTTCTACCTCTCCGACCGACGCTGCGATTTCCTCGGAAATGGCAGACATCTCCTCAGACAGAGCGGACACTTCCTGAATCTGGTCGTTCACATGCTGAATCGCGCCCATAATATTGCCGAATGCTTGTCCAGCTTCTCCGACCATGACCATGCCAGTCTCTACATTTTTGCTGACAAGGTCCATTGCTTTTACCGCTTCTTCCGTATCCCGCTGAATCTCTTGAATCAGGGAAGTGATCTGCTGACCAGACTGCTCGGACTGTTCCGCCAGCTTGCGTACTTCATCGGCAACAACAGCAAACCCGCGGCCATGTTCACCAGCGCGCGCGGCCTCAATCGCAGCATTCAATGCCAGCAGATTGGTTTGTGAGGCAATGCTTGTAATGACATCAACGATATTCACGATTTCGCTCGAACGCTCACCCAGTCGTTGAACCGTTCTCGCCGACTGATCGACAGCCTCGCGAATGGAGCTCATTTGGCCAACTGCCTCTTGAACCGATTGGTTCCCCTGCCCTGCTTCAGCAGAAGCATCTGACGAAGATTCAGACGCGGTTGAGGAAGACTCCGCGATGCGCTGAATCCCAATTGCCATCTCTTCCATCGATTTCGCCATTTCTTCGGAGCTGGTCAACTGGCGTTCCGCGCCCGTAGACACCTCGTAAATTGCTGTCGTAATCTGATTGGTCGCGGCCAGTGTTTGATCCGTACTTGCGGAAAGCTGCTCCGCACTGGAAGCAAGGTTGAGCGAATCAGCATTCACCTTCAGCATCATTTCTTTCAACCCGGAAATCATTTCGTTGAAATCTTTTGTCAATACACCCACTTCATCTTTGGACACATAGTTGCCCTGGACAGTCAGGTCACCTTTTTCCGCTTTTTCCATCAATACTTGCATTTGTTTGATCGGCTTGGTGATCATTCGGCTGATCAGGAACCCAACCAGCGCAAAAAGCACAATCGCAACCCCGGAAATGATCACCATCTGAATCAGTGCAGCGGAGAAGCTTCGATCGTTCTCCTGATTCAGCTTTTTCGCTTTCACCACATTCTGGTTGGCGATGCCTCCCAGAAACTTGTCCACCTGCTGGCGCATTTCCTTTACGTTTTGGATAAAATATTGATACGCCTCATCGTTCTTGCCTTCAATCGCCATCGCGACTACTTTGTCGCGTTCATTTTTGTAGCCTCGCATCAAGCCCTTTAATTCATCGAGCGATTTCTTTTCACTTGGGCTTAATCCGCTTTTCTCATAAGATTCAATCAATAGTTCGTTGATTTTTGCTTTTTCTTCAATTCTTCGCTGGATTGTTTGCTTGGGCAACGCTTCTGTTTCCACCATAATTTCCATGACGTACAATTCAGCTACGGTATTATTGATGCGGATTTCTTCGACCCATTGTATCGGCAAAAGTCCATTGTCATAAATGACTTTGGAATTCGTCGCCATCATTTGCATGTTAGACAATCCAGCCAACCCAACAGCCGCCAGAAAAACGACTGCCACCAATACAAGCATTAAAACTTTTGTCGAAATCTTCCAGTTGCGTAACAGCATACAATCCTCCTTATTGCGTAGAAGTCCATTAGTGCGAATTATCCTCCATTATATTCCACTATCTATTACGATGGAAATATATCATTCGACCTAAAGCGACATTTTTCCATTTGTTACACAAGTTTTCCACAGTCCTGCTATACCGTTCCCATACATCTCAAAAAGTGCTGTGCTACAATATTGTTAGACAAAGGATTCGGGAGGGTCGTTCCCAATGAATACACCGTATCTGATTTACTTGGTTGATGATGAAACCAATTTGCTGGAATTGCTCAAATCCTACCTGCTGAATGCAGGTTTTCATGTAAAAACGTTTCAGTCCGGCACGGAAGTGCTTTCTGTTCTCGACAAAGAGCAGCCACATCTGTGGATTCTCGACATTATGCTACCTGACATTGACGGCTATGAACTACTTCGCCTCATTCGCAAGCAATCCGATGTCCCGATTATTTTCATATCCGCACGTGATCAGGATATGGACAAGGTGATTGGACTTGAGTTGGGCAGTGACGATTATTTGGCCAAACCGTTTTTGCCCCGCGAGCTTGTCATCCGCGCGCAAAAGCTGCTGCAGCGAACGTACGAGAAAAACTCGGCTCCGGTTGTCGCATCTGCTCCCCAGCAATTCCAGGACTGGGTCACAATTGGCCCCTACCAGGTTTCCGAAAAAGGAAGGCTGATTAAAGAAAATGAAGTTTCCGTTGAACTGACGACAAAGGAATTTGACCTGATCCTGTTTTTTTTGCGCAACCCGAATCAGGCGCTGCATCGCGAGCAGATTTTGACCGCCATCTGGGGAGATGATTACATCGGCTCCGATCGCGCCGTCGATGATCTGGTGAAGCGCATTCGCCGAAAGCTGCCAAGATTCCCGTTGGAAACGGTGTACGGGTTTGGCTACAGGATGACATCCGTATGAAGCTGCGCTTGAAAGACTGGCCGTTGTCCCGCCAAATTCTCATCCTGTTCATGCTTTTGACCATCCTGCTGGGCGGCAGTGTCGGGGTGCTTTATCCGCTGGCCGTCAAGCAATACCTGGTAACGAATACGTACAGCCTCCTGGAGGAAGAATTCGAGGCGCTGTCAGGGCATATTTCGTTTACCGAGCACAACGAGCTGCTCCCCTTTCCTGCATCCGCTCCGTTCTTCCTGCAGCTTCTGTTATCCAAATACGAGTATTCGTTTGACATTATCGTGTTCGGACCCAACGGACAGCAATTGGGCATCCGCAGCAGCGAGCAGATTCCGCGGGACGATGTCAACGAGCTGTTTCGCATGGCTGCATCCTACAGAGGCAGCGACCTTCAACACGGCACGCTCGAACGACGGCAGGAAAGCTACCTGTTTGTCAGCAAGCAGTTAAACTATCATGACTTCCCCTATTATCTCGTACTGTTTTCAAAGGAACGGGAAATCAACCGGATCAACGCCGTGCTGACGCGTCAATTTTTTTACGTGTTTGCCATTATTCTGATGATGAGCTGGTTGCTGGCCATGTGGTTCAGCCGCTATCTGAGCGGCCCGATTCGCCGACTCGATGAATCGTGCCAAAAAATTGCCCGCCGCCAGTTCGATGTTCCGCTCAAGCTCGATCGTCAGGATGAAATCGGCCAACTGGCCCGCTCCTTCGACAAAATGAAAAACCAGCTGCGTGAGTACGACGAATCGCAGCGACACTTTATCCAAAACATTTCCCATGAGCTCAAAACCCCCATCATGGCCATCCAAGGCTATACGGAGGGGTTAAAAGAAGGCGTGTTTCAAGGGGAGCAAGCGGATAAAGGGCTTGCGATCATCATGGAAGAGAGCAAACGACTGGAAAAGGTTGTCGAGCAGCTGCTTTATTTGACCAAAATTGAGTCGGTGGCACAGATGACCCAGTTCAAACGGGTTGATATCAACGAGCTGTTTGCCTTGCTGCAGGAGCGATTGACTGTACTGAACCCGTCGATTGAATGGGATGTCAAGCTCCCCCCTTCTCTGCACTGTCTTGGGGATGGTGAGCAGCTTAGCACAGCGTTTGTCAACATCCTCGAAAACCAGCTGCGCTATGCCAAAAGCAAGTTGACGATCCGCGGCATGACATCAACCGACAAGCTGACGATCACGCTCGCCAATGACGGGCCGCCGATCGAAGAAGCGTTGCTTCCCCAGCTGTTCCAGCGCTTCCGCAAAGGAAAGTCAGGAAAGCACGGGCTTGGTTTGGCCATCGCCAGAGCGGTCATCGAATCGCATGTGGGTACGATTCAGGTGGAGAATACGGCGGATGGGGTTTGCTTTACGGTTGTGTTGCCGATTGGAACCCGGATTGAGAGTTGAACGTGGGAATGATGTAGTTCCCGCGTTTTTTTGCTTCGCGGATGGCGGGGCTGCAGTGGAGGAGAGGAAAATGGAGAAAACGCTGCAGGTTGGTGGGACACCCTCTACGGGGTCATTCCTGGTCGGCTCCACTCCAAAAGCGGAACTGCGTCCAAAACAAGCGATTTCATGGAAGCGGCACACGTTGGACGCAAAAGATGTTCCGTTTTTTCCGTTTCACCTGGGTAGTTGTCCCAAAGACCTTTGCTGTTTTCTCCATTTTCCTCTCTACTGCTTACCCCTTCGCCTCCCCCATAATGAAAAAAGCCAGGGACCATCATCCCCAGCCCTATCATTCTATTACACCTTGTCAGCGTGGAGGATCTTGCTCTCCAGCCGCTGCGCAACGCCCATAATCGTGTTGGCTTCCTCCGCCTTCAGTCGTACATAGTAATGAAACGGCGGGATCATCGTCCAGACGAAGCAGCCGGGAATGGGCACGATGGTGATCGTGGCAGCCTCTCCCTTTTGCACGATTTCCACTCGCTCCATGTCAACGCTGGTAAGCAAGGACGTGATTTCCTTGTCCGCTGAAAGGCGTTGCGCCAGCGGACATGCGGCATTGGCTTCGTTTTTCCATACCTTCTTGGACGGAATCCAATACAGTCGCTGCTCCCTTTGCTCGGCAAGCGGGAACGTATAGGAAACTTCCGCTTTGAAAATCCGGCTTAACCATTTCTTCTTTTTCCCCGCTGTGTAATGCAGCTCCCACCAGGCGGCTGGCTTTTTGCCCTCCGCCCGATAGGTGAACATATTCTCCTGCTGCCACGTGAAGGGAAACAGTTGAGCAAGCAGCGCAAGCGCCTTGGCAGCTCGTTTATCTACATTTTCATAGATGTTCATGCGCTCGCGTCATCACGCTCAGACTCGCGGTCAATTTCGCCTCTGATTTGCTGCAGAGGAACTGGCGTGAAGAGCGGCATCCGCTTGGCTTTCAGCCAGAAGAAGGCGTACAGCACGATGGCCAACAGGCATGCGCCGGAAATGCTATAAATTTTTACCTTCATATCCGGTTCCGGGTGAATGGTAACGATTGCATAAAGCGTACCCAAAATTCCCAAAATTTGCGGGATCGGATACAGCGGTGTTTTGAACGGGCGCTCCAGATTCGGATACTTTTTGCGCAAAATGATTACGTTCACCTGTGCGATCAGGTAGGAAATCAACCATGTTACGCAAGAGGACAGAATCAAGGTTGCAATCAAATCCATGCTGATGCTCAGCATGAACGGAATGCACAGCAACAGGAACACGGCGATAATCCCGACCCACG
>JBLNEJ010000242.1:0-2814 GCA_050262535.1 Clostridia bacterium | reverse complement strand
CCATCAACGTACCGATCGTCATCAGCGTCCAGCAAATCCAACCCAGCTTGCGTTCCAGCGCTGTCAGGCCTCCGGTCGTCTTGGAAACCCCGGCAAGCAAAACCGCGATGATAAAGTACGTGGTAAACACCAATCCCATCAGCACACCGTGTGCACTCAGGATTTGATAATAGTTGATTCCGCTTGGCAATTCCATCATGCCGCCGCGAACCAACCCTTGGATCACACCGGCGAGGGCTGCGACACCGAACATGATAAATGCCACTAAAATATGAGCCATCGTCAGCTTGGAAGTCGCCGGATCAAGGCGCGCCTCAGGCTTGTAGTCAGGCGTTGTTTGTGCGGTCAATGGTTGAGCCGTCATTGTATGTCACATCCTTTCACTACTTCACGATAATCTGCGTACCCATCTTCTCATGGGCGATTCCGCAATATTCATTGCAAAGGATCAGATATTCGCCCGCCTTTTCAAACGTGTGGGAAGCCGAGCTGATATGTCCAGGCAGGATCATCATGTTAATCACCGTTCCGGGAATTTCGAAACCGTGTACAACATCCTTGCTTGTTACGTGAAAGTTGATTTTGGCTCCGGCCGGAACCTCCACATTCGCGGGAGCATAGCCGAAAGCAAATGAAGTCATATTCAAATCGTATTCATTCTCACCGACCTTGACCAAGCCCGGTTTGTCGAATGGTGGTGTCTGATCCACCTTCGTCGGATCGATCGTGTTCATGTCACTGGGCGGCATCATGCCTGAGTGATACGCATTGATCCCCAACAAGACAATAAAAAGAATAAGTACGCCGCCACCGAACATCAGCCAGATTTTTTCAAAACGATGCAAATGCATTCTTTCACCCCTCCAATCGCACTCCTAACTGTGAAACTGCTAACGTTACTGCCTCTCCAGGAAGAGATTAAAAACTGCCACCCATGTCACTACGATAAATGCGCCCAAAAAAAGAACAGACACCAACGTTCCTTTCAGGGAGGATTCTTTTTCATGGTCATCGCGTTTTTTCGGCATTCCCGGTTTCGCCATCCCGTTCCCCTCCTTTTTCTTTACACCTTTTATTGTAAAAGTGTGGTATGTCGAAGTATGTAGGGGAACTCCCTGAACCTATCGGGGAAAAATCCTGATTTTTGTTCCGTCTTCCCCTGACGTGCGGTATCGATTCTGGGTTCGTATGGAAAATGTTCGAAGGGACACGCTAGAGACAAACGGCATTTGGCAAAGGGAGGAACGGATTTGGAACAACTTGCGATCAAACAAAAAATCACGATCATGATCGCCGTTATGGCAGCCATGCTGTTTGCCTCCATCAACCAGACGATCGTCGGAACGGCCCTGCCCAAAATTATCGCCAAGCTTGGGGGGATGGAATATTACAGCTGGGTCTTTACGATCTATATGCTCACCTCCAGCGTCACGACGATATTGGCAGGCAGACTCTCCGACATGTACGACCGCAAGCCGTTTTTGCTGGTGGGGATCGGCGTATTTCTGGTGGGCTCGTTCCTTTCGGGAACATCGGGAAATATTGTACAGTTGATCGTGTATCGAGGCATTCAGGGGATCGGCAGCGGCTTCATCATGTCATCGGCTTTCTCAGCGGTCGGGGATTTGTTCGTACCGCGCGAGCGCGGCAAGTGGACCGGCCTGATGAGCGGGGTATTCGGCGTATCCAGCGTGCTGGGGCCGGTGCTTGGTGGATATATCGTGGACAGTCTGGACTGGCACTGGGTGTTTTGGGTGTTCCTCCCGCTCGGTCTGGTTGCGTTCGTCATGATCTGGCTGATGTTTCCGACCGCCCCGCGCAGTGATGCCGAGCAAGTCGATTATCTCGGCTCCCTGCTGCTGACACTGACCATCGTCCCGCTGATGCTGACTTTGTCCTGGGGCGGCAGCCAGTATGCCTGGGGCTCCTCCGTCATCCTTGGCATGATCGCCAGCGCGCTCGTTGCCTTGCTGCTCTTTTTATACGTCGAAAAACGGGCGGAAAGCCCGATCATTCCCCTTGGGCTGTTTGCCAACAGTATTTTTACGATCTCGAATCTGGTCGGCTTTACGATGAGCGTAGGCATGTTCGGAGCGATCATGTACATGCCGTTTTTCGTGCAAGGCGTGCTGGGACAATCGGCTACGCATTCCAGTCTGATCATGATTCCGCTGACGCTCGCACTCGTGGTCGGCAGTGCCGTGAGCGGCCAGATTATTTCCCGTACCGGCTCGTACAAATGGCTGGCGCTTGTCGGCCTGTTTCTGACCGTTACGGGAATCTGGCTGATGTCGCGCATGACGCCGCAGACGACAACAGCGCATCTATTGATCAACAACATTTTGACCGGGACCGGGCTTGGCGTGGGGATGCCTGTCTTCACATTGACGGTGCAAAACGCGGTCAAGCAAAATCTGCTCGGTGTCGCCACCGCCTCCTCGCAGTTTTTCCGCTCGCTTGGCGGAACGGTAGGTGTATCGGTGATGGGCACGGTGATGGCCCTGCGGATGACACGCAAAGCCAATGAACTGTTTTCCGGACTAGGGGATTTGCGGACGACACAGTTCGCCCAATCGGCACGCGTCCACCTGACAGCCGCCAATCCGCAAATCGAAACGTTCATCCGTCAGCTGGAAAATCCGCAGGTGCTGCTGGATGCAGCCAAGCTGGAACAGCTGCGTCAATCGCTGCCGCCCGAGCTTCAGGATATGGTCTCCCAGCTCGTTGCCATGCTGCGGGAATCGCTCAGCTATTCGTTGTCGGGTGTGTTTTCGACCGGTGCGCTCGTCGTTCTGGTTGCCTTTTTCCTCACCT
>JBLNEJ010000241.1:0-2590 GCA_050262535.1 Clostridia bacterium | reverse complement strand
AAGAATCGGCGGTCAGCTTCAGCTATAAGGGGCTGGAATGGGCGCGTGAGCCATACAACAACTTCACCGTGCTGCGAGCCAAGTTCGACCAATGGTTCGCGGACAAGGCGGTGGAGCAGGGAGCGATTTTGGTCAATGAAACGGTGGTAACCGAATGCATCGTCGAAAACGGCAAGGTCGTCGGTGTGCGTACGGACCGACCTGATGGAGAGCTATACGCCGACGTCGTCGTACTGGCGGACGGCGTCAACTCACTGTTGGCCAAATCGCTCGGCTTCCACAAGGAGTTCCGTCCCGATGAGGTGGCGCTCGCCGTCATGGAAGTACTGAAGCTGGACAAGAAGATCATTGAGGACCGGTTCAATCTGGAAGAAAACCAGGGGTGCACGATTGAAATTTTTGGCGACGCGACCAAAGGGATTCTTGGCACCGCCTGGCTTTATACGAACAAGGACAGCCTGAATATCGGTGTCGGCGCGATGCTCTCCGGCCTGATCAAGCACAAGATCAAGCCGTATGAGCTGCTCGAATATGTGAAAAACCACCCGATGATCAAAAGCTACATCCAAGGCTCCGAGCAGCAGGAATATCTGGCCCACCTGATCCCCGAAGGCGGTCTTAAATCAATGCCGAAAGTGGTCGGCAACGGCGTGATCGTCGTCGGCGATGCGGCTCAAATGGTGAATGCGATTCACCGCGAAGGTTCAAACATGGCGATGGCATCCGGCGTACTGGCAGCTGAAACGATTCTCGAAGCCAAGCAGGCGAACAATTTCTCCGAGGAGATGCTCGACCGCTACCGCGAGCGGATGCTGGAAAGCTTTGTCGGACAGGACCTGAAGAAATACAAGGACGCGACACACCATTTTGAGAAATATCCGCACTATTTCGAGAAGTATATCCCGATGATGAACAAGGCCGCCAGCCAGATGTTTACCGTCGACGGTGCGTCTAAATGGGAAAAGCAGCGCAAAATTTGGCGCGACATCGGCACGACCGGGGAAAAATTCAAGCTGGCCCGCGACTTGTTCAAAGCATGGAGGGTGATGAAGTGAATGAGTGAGCAACTGGCAAAAGGACAAAGCATCGAGGAGAAACAATACCTGATTCGCTTCAAGGCGGATACGAAGTCCCATTTGCATGTGCTTGACACCGACATCTGCATGGACAAGTGCCCGGACAAAATCTGCACGATCTTTTGTCCGGCCGAGGTGTACAAATGGGAAGAGGTACGAATGCACGTCGGCTACGAAGGCTGTCATGAATGCGGAAGCTGCCGCATCGGTTGCCCGCATCAAAATATCAAATGGGAATATCCGAAGGGTGGTCACGGGATCATCTTTCGGTTGGGCTAACGCCATGTTTAACGCTGGCGATCACGTTATTTTCATTCGCGATGGGGTCAAGGGAGTCGTCTTGAGCGTCGATGGCGGTCGTGTCCACGTGCTCTGGGAGGACCAATTTGTTAGCTGGGAACTTGCAGAGCTGCTACAGATCGATAACGAAAAAGGGGCATAACGAAAAACCCTGTTCAAGGTAAAGGCGACCTGGACAGGGTTTTGCTGTTTCTCTACTCTTTTTTTCGTACATGCTCCGCAATCTGCTCATACAGCCTCCGCCAGGCAGGGGACACTTCATGAAGATGCGGCGCCTTCCACTCCTTCGGGGGAGGCGGCAAAGGTTTGGCGTTTTTCGGCTTTCTTCCCATTATTCAACCCACTCCCTGCGCAAAGCGAACAGCTCCCGCAATTCATCCGTGGAAAGCTCGGTGATCCAGCCTTCACCGCCGCTGATGATTTGCTCGCTGATCCCTTGCTTTCGCTCCAGCATTTCATCGATTCGCTCTTCCAGCGTGCCCAGCGTAACGAACTTGTGCACCTGTACGTTGCGTTTCTGCCCGATTCGATAGGCTCGGTCGGTCGCTTGGTTTTCCACGGCAGGGTTCCACCAGCGATCGATATGAAACACGTGATTGGCAGCGGTCAGATTCAATCCGATCCCGCCCGCTTTGAGCGAGAGCAAGAAGATGCCAGGCCGTTCATCTGACGGCAGCGTTTCGTCCTGGAAGCGGGCAATCATCTCATCCCGCTTGGCCTTCGGAACCCCTCCATGCAAAAACAGAACCGGTTCACCGCGTTCCTCCTGCAAGATCGTTTGCAGCAGGTGTCCCATCTCGACGAATTGAGTAAAAATCAGGCATTGCTCGCCTTCCTGGCGCAGCTCATCGATCTGTTCAAGCAAACGCTCAATCTTGTTTGAGCGGTCCCGCCATTTCCCTCCGTTCTCCTTAAGCAGCAAGGCCGGGTGATTGCACAGCTGCTTGAGCTTGGTCAGAACGGAAAAAATCAGTCCCCGCCGCTCCATGGCAGAAGCCGTTTCAATGCGGGTAAACATATCCTGAATGATTCCTTCATACAGAGCCGCCTGTTCTGCAGTCAGCGAGACATACACCTTTGCCTCGTTCTTATCCGGCAAATCAAGCTGGATCGACGGGTCCGTCTTGACTCGTCGTAACAGAAACGGACGAACGAGCCGCTGTACTTCGCTGATTAACCGGGTGTCGTTGCTTTTCTCGATCGGTGCCACAAAA
>JBLNEJ010000240.1:0-4796 GCA_050262535.1 Clostridia bacterium | reverse complement strand
TCATTTCTACACGGTTCAATCCGACGAATCCGAACAGTTTTTGCACACGCATCTTTTTGACGGTGCCATCGCGTTTCATTACGGCAACCTGATCGTTGACGTTGATTACCCCGCGATAGATGCGTCCGATCCCAATGCGTCCGAGGAATTCGTTGTAGTCAAGAATTGTGACTTGCATTTGCAACGCGCCGTTTACATCCGCTTCCGGGGCAGGCATATGCTCGATAATGGTATCAAACAGCGGGCGCAAGTCACCCTCCAGCTTGTCTGGCTCCATTCCGGCAATCCCTTGCAAACCGGATGCGTACACGATCGGGAATTCCAGCTGATCCTCAGTGGCATCCAGATCAATGAACAAATCATAAACCTCATTAATGACTTCCTGCGGGCGTGAATTTTCACGGTCAACCTTGTTCACGACGACGATTGGCGTTACGTTCGCTTCCAACGCTTTGCGCAACACAAAACGCGTCTGTGGCATGCATCCTTCGAAAGCATCGACGATCAGAAGTACACCGTCAACCATGCTCATAATCCGCTCAACTTCTCCACCAAAGTCAGCATGTCCCGGTGTATCCAGGATATTGATCGTATAATCGTTATATTTAAGCGAGGTCGTTTTGGCCAGGATGGTGATTCCCCGCTCCCGCTCCAGGTCGTTAGAATCCATCATCCGTTCCTCTACCTGCTGGTTGCTTCTAAAGGTTCCTGCCTGAATCAACAGTTTATCTACCAGCGTCGTTTTGCCGTGGTCGACGTGGGCAATAATGGCAATGTTGCGAATGTCAAGGCGTTTCATAGTTTCCTCCTCGTTTTTGCGTACAATTCATCATAACAGGTCGACGTTCGCCGTACAATGGAAAGTTCGTTTGTATCATGTTAAAATATGTCTGATAAACCGATTTGCCGGATATTATTGACCATTTGGAGGCTGGAATGAGCGTAAAGCGATTCACTCAGGCAGCTGAGCTGGCAGATACCGTTCTCCAGCTTGCGGATACGTTCGGCGTACTTGCTGCCGTCACGTCCAAACAATCGGAAACGCAGCTCTACCGTTGGCAAAACGGCCACTTCCTTGAACGCTCCCTTATCGAAGAACAATGGTTCACTATTACACTCCAAACGGCTTCGGGCTCGATCGGACAAGCATGCACAACCGTTGCCAACTCCTCAGGGATTGTCTCGGCTTTCCACCAGGCACTTCGTTCTGCCCGACCTCATGCGAAGCTGATTCTCTCCATGGACAGGCTGGCTGAATTGGAAAAACGCCACTTGCCGCTCATTGATCCCGTTAGCGATTATCCTTCCCCAGTTGATAACCGACTGTTTCATGCCATCGAAGCCCAGCACCTCCGTTTTTTTACCAAGCCTGCTTTCGAATATGGCTCCACAACCGTTGTTTCCCGTAATGAACGAATGCTTGCCCTGCGCCGCGATGGACACCTGTTACGCACCGGAATCCAGCGGATCCTTTGCCAGCATGACGGACGATTTGCTGCAGGCGATTGTCTAAACTTTCAATCAGGCTGTTCCTTTACCCGCCATGAAGATGGTTCCCCCTCTGAATGGCTGGCGATGATTGAGCTTGGATTGCACATGCAAAAACAGCCCAAACGACCAGATCCAATAAACGCACCCTCGCACGTTTGCCAAACGATTCCCCAAGCTTCTTTGATCGGAATGGATGCCCAGATAATAAGCCGATTGCTGGCGAATTGTATTCGACTTCCCGACAACTACCAACCTACCCATTCCAAAGCGATCGTAACGATGCAGCAAGTGGAAGGAAGCCCTGCTTACCATCCGATTCATCCGTCTGGATACCAGCTTTCAACCTATCCAATTTATGGCCCGAACTTTTGCGATGGCTCATTGCTGAACGCTCTTGCAGCTTTTCCCAACCTCCCCTTGCACCTTTCGCTAAGTATCCCGGATGGCGCCATGGGTACTGACTCCTTCGGCTCTGAAAAAGCGTCGGATGCGTATACCAGCTGGATTCGTAACGGTCACCTTGATGCCAAGGAAAATCTGTTGTTTCTTGAAGGGACTCCTCGACTTACGATTATTCCAGAAGACGACCTTTACTGGGTCAAACCGCAAACCATGACATTGTATCAAAATGGCCGTGGAATTCCGCTCCCTGCGGTCTGGCTGCGCGGACGGCTTTCTGATAGTTTGCGACGGATTACGGCTGGGTTCGGGCAACAGAAGCTTGTTTGGGCACAGGATGATGTGACCGTTGAGAATTTGCAAATGGTCGATGTGCCCACTTTTACCTTGCTTCGGCTGCCGCAAGCCTTGGAAACGGAGTGAAACAGTATGAGTCGTGTGGAAGCATTGATTGATCAATTGTATACACGCGTGCGCCATCAAGTGAAACCGGAAATCGAAGCGTTCCATATTACATGCGATGAGATAAGGCAGCTTTCTTCACAAGGATGTTTTTCAGAACGGATTGAATGCGAGCTCACGCTTGTGTGGAAGGACGGAAGTCTCTCTGTCTGCCGTTTTTCCTATCCCCCTGGTGCTGATCAGTCTGACCTTCCTTGGCTGAAGTGGTATGAATTGCGTTATTTTCAACCTAAACGCCGGATGATGCTCAAAGCTCATCGACCATTGCCGGAGGTTGCTGTGTACGATCCTGCGATTGACACTTGCATCCGCTCGGCACGATTGCCGAAGCTTCCCGCTCGTGTCAGCTGTACGTTAACCGTTCAGCATCGAACCGTTGCCCATACTCGTGGATTGTATCGTCAAGATGACTTGTCTTTATGCCAGATTGACTCACAGGACTTCTGCAACCGACCGGTCATGAGCAGCCGACGGTTGCCGACAAGAGAAAAGCTTCACTATTTGTCAGTGGAAAATCGATGGTTTCGCTCACAGCGCCTTTCCCCCTTGTCAAAGCACAAGCTTACAGGTGAAATGGTGCTGCTGCTTGCTCCTGCTTATTTGCGAGCCATTTGCTACTCTGTATGGCTCAGTGGCAATTTTCCTCACACATTGCCACTTGCTTTTCGTTACGATCCATTGGTGGATTGGGCCGAGGGGAGCTCTCGTTTGCAACGCAATGGTGGACAGGCCCGGACGTTTGGCCTTGAAGGCAAAGTCCGACAGACAGAGGACATCATACCCGAAGCGTTTCATTGGCAGGCAAGTACGAACTGTTTGTTTCACGAGTGGCTCGCGGAACAGCCGCACGTTCTGTTCCTGTCTCATCCTGTAGAAAAAACCCTGAATCTTGAACCGAACCATGCTGGCATCGCTTATGCTTTCGTGTTTGAACATGGACGACTGACTTCAGGAGGAAGCTGCATGTTGCCCGTTTCTTCCCCTGAACTACTGGCGTCCCTTCTCCCGATTGCGATTCACAAGCCAGTATGGGACGCAGCTGCTGCCGTCGCCCCATACAACAAACCGCAAGATTGACACCTGAATCTCCCTGATTAATGAGCACCTCCTCGTTGCACACTACTCGTGGAGGTGTTAAACAACCAGATGAAAAAATGGTCACTGGCTCTCTCCTGCTTGCTTTTGCTCACATCGTTAAGCGCTTGCGGCTACAATCGTGCAGCGGGTCCGAACACAGGTGCTGGCACCGGAACCCGTACACAAGGTTACACGACCCCAGGGCATCCAGGCTACGGCGCGGGAACTCCAGCTCCTTACGGGACCACGTCCAATGCGACAACAAGCCCAGCTCCATCGATGACGCACACTTATTCCAACACGACCGCTCCGCATATGTTTCCAACGGGTACAGCCTCCTTCAATTACCAGTTGGCTCAGCGAGCGGCCAAAGCAGCCGACACGGTTCCCGGTGTCACCGCGGCTACTGCTGTCGTGTCGGGTAACGATGCATTGATCGGGGTTGATTGCCGGGTTGCATCCACTGACACTCGTCAAAGGCACGTAATCGAACAGCAAGTGTATTCGTCGGTAAAATCGGTTGTGCCGAACCACCGAATCCGAGTAACTTCTGACTCTACACTCGTTTCACGCATTCGCAGCTTGGATCACGGCATTCGCACCCATTACGGTCACACAACTGGTACATCGGGAACTACTGGTACATCAGGTACTACTGGTACAATGGGTAGATCTCCGTTTATGACCGGCCCGACGACCGTAACCCAGAATGTACGGAACATGGGAACCGATTTTGCCAGCCTCGTTCGCGATATGGGCCGAACGGTAACCGCCCCCTTCCGCTAACAAGCCGTTATAAAAGAGGACAGCCGTTTGCGCTGTCTTCTTTTCCTTTTTCCAGCTGCTCAAGGAATTTTGCCGCCGCCATCGAGACAGTCATTCCCTGCCTGGTCGCGATGCCGATCCGACGGAGCGGGATTGGTTCTATCGTTTTCACCTCAAACAGTTCCTTGTTTACCAGTTCCTCACGAACAAAAGAACGGGTAACGAACGCACAGCCAAAGCCTCGTTTCACCAACTCCACCAGCAAATCAATGCTGCCCAATTCCATTTCCGCCTGTTTGGAAATTCCTTGCGAACCAAACCATTGATCGACAAATCGGGACGTGCTACTCGCTTTTGACAAGCCCAGAAAAGGCAAAGCAGACAGCTCCTTTGCCGAAAGCGGTTGATGCGTCCATTCCTCAAACACTTCTCCCACGACAAAAATATTTTCCAAGACCGCCATTTCTCTGATAAGAAGAAGCGGGTCAACGAGCGGGAGCTGAATCAGCCCACAGTCAATTTTGCCTTCTTTCAAAAGCTGCACAATTTCGCTCGTTTGCCCATGAGACAACCGAACGTTTACACCCGGGAATCGGGCACGG
>JBLNEJ010000239.1:0-5872 GCA_050262535.1 Clostridia bacterium | reverse complement strand
GCGGGATGCATCCTCTGTGGAGTACTGTACATTCGGCAGCAGCGTTTTGGCATACCGGACGGCTTCGACTCCCATATCCAGAACCGCATCCTTGGAGCGGTTGAACTTCTTCTCGACGTGAATGTTGGAGGTGCCAAGCACGATATGAATCAACGGGTCCTGAGCCAGCTTGATGCTTTCGTAAACGGCGTCAATATCACTTCTGACCGCCCTTGCCAGTGCGGTAATCGTCACGCTATCCCCGACGGTGCGAGCAATTTCCTGTACAGCCTGGAAGTCGCCTTGGGAAGAAGCAGGGAAGCCTGCCTCGATAATATCAACACGAAGCCGCTTCAGTTGCTGAGCGATCTCGATTTTTTGCTGCAGATTCAGTTTGGCGCCTGGGACTTGCTCACCATCGCGCAGTGTTGTGTCCAATACAATAATGTTCTGATTCATCTCCATATCCTCCTATGCGTATCGATTAGTGAAAATCTATCATCAAGCGGGGCTGGGGAAACCCGGAATTTACCCATAAAAAAACCCCGTCTCTACGTTAGAGACGAGGTTGAACCCGCGGTACCACTCTACTTCATTCCAATACACGAAATGATCTTTTTCGATGGCCATCACCATCTATCCTTGTAACGGTGGAATTCCGGCTTACCCTACATTGTCAGGCAGCTGTTCATAGACGAGTTCAAAATGATCGACACTACCGTTTCGCACCAACCAACGGCTCTCTGAAACGTCAATTCACTTCTACTATTTCTACTCAACACATTTGGGTATGAAATTGTTTGTTATTATATGGCATCGGAATTGTCGTTGTCAACATGCTTTCTTTTTCAAGCTTATCGATTGCAGGTGCCAGAATGGGTAGCTTGAGCAAGAGAACTCTCGCATCTTTTGGGCAAAATAGGGATTGTACAACGAAGGGGAGGGATCAGGATGAAAGGCATGATCACTATGGTAGCGTCATTGGCGCTGCTCCAGCCAAGCGGTGCTTCAGGTCTGAAATCGGAACAGCTGCACAGCTCAGTAAGTCTTATACACGAGCACAACATCTTGCTGGAGTCAAAAAAATTTTTGAGCGAAGGTAAAATACCGCTTATGTTTCGCGTATTGGATAAAGAGCCGGACCAAAACGAAATCAAACTACTTGCAGAGAATACAATCGACAAACGTTTGCAGGAACAGAAGCTCGAACAAGGATTGTTTTTTACATTTACCAAAAAGAATGATGCAGAGCATACATATGGCGGGTTTCAATCGAAGGCCGGTTTATTTGAGCTGGGAATCGTCGCCAATCCGGCGGATCAAACGGTTGTTCTCTCCGAGGCTGAATTGTTCGGAAAGCCTGTTTTGCAGGTTACCGGCCCGGGGGGAGCGAAGTGGAAGCAGAACAACTATTATTCGTTTGAAAGTGGGAAGCCTGTACTCGTTCTTTCGCTGAAAGCAAGGGATGTCTACCCGCTTGCAGAAGGAGGTCAAGACTATGTGGTCGTGACCAATTTTATTGGTCCTGCGCTGATGACTTTCCTTTACAAGCTGGAGAATAACCAGCTTCAAAAAGCTGATCTGAACGAGGGGCTGAATGCGCGGATGATTACCTACCTGCCTGAGAAGGGAATTTTTCAAGCGTTTTATGATGGCAATCTGGTCATTTCTTACAGACTCAAAGGGGAAGAGTTGGTTGAAATCGGGCGGAGGAAAGAAGGAGAATAAAAGGAGAACGGTACATGTTCTCTTTACAATTCCCAATTTTTGTGATAACGATATGGGTAATATGGAAAGAACCTGTTTCACGTTTTTTCAGTCGCTTTTGTAAGGAACCTGTCACGATGAATGAAGATGGGGGGACATTGCATGAGGAAATGGAAAAGGGTGTTAATCAGTTGGGTCACAGTCATGCTGGCGGGTGGAAGTCTTTTGGCTGGATGCAACACTACCGAACAAACGGCAGGAGGCACGACTGGGACTACCACGCAGGGACAACAGCTTGATCCCGTTTTGAATGTTTTTAACTGGACAGAATACTTGCCACAGTCAATCATTGACAAGTTTGAACAGCAGTATGGTGTCAAGGTGAACTACAGCACCTATTCCTCGAATGAAGAGATGCTTGCAAAGCTGAGTGTCGGCTCTTCCGGGTACGATCTCGCCGTTGCCTCAGAGTACATGGTGGAAATGATGAGGAACTTGAAGTTGATTCAGGAAATAAATTATGGAAATATTCCGAATTTCAAACACATCGGCGATGACTTCAAAAATTTGCCGTTCGATCCGGGTAACAAGTATTCGATCCCGTATATGTGGGGAGATGTGATTATTGCGGTGAACACGGACAAGGTCAAGGAGAAAATTACCGGATACAAGGACCTGTGGAACCCGAAATATAACAATTCCATCGTCGTGTTGGACGATCAGCGAGCGATCATCGGAATGGCGCTGAAAAAGCTGGGATATTCCATCAACGAAAAGGATGAAAAAATCCTGCAACTTGCCAAAGAGGAACTGAAAAAGCTCGTTCCCAACATCAAGGCGTATGACAGCGACAGTCCAAAAACGATGCTGGTCAATGGAGAAGCAATCATTGGCTATGTATGGGGCGGCGAGGTTCCGCTGGCGCGCAAGGAAAACCCGAACATTGATTTTGTTTTGCCGGAAGAGGGGCTGTACTTGTGGCAGGATAATTTTGTCATTCCGAAGGATGCCCCCCATAAAAAGACGGCCGAAGCGTTCATCAACTTTTTGCTGACCCCGGAAATCAGTGCGGAAATATCCAAGGATTTTCCGTATGCCAATCCAAATACGGAAGCGCTCAAGCTGATCGACAAGGAAGTGCTTAACGACAAGGCGGTTTATCCGCCGCGCGAGGCAGTGCAAAAGGGGGAGCATTTGCAGTACGTTGGAGAAGCCTCGAAACTATATGACCGGATTTGGTCAGAAATTAAGCAATAAGCGCGGAAGGTGAGAGGAGCCCTTGAGAGATCAAGGGCTTCATCTTTTTGAAACAAACGTTGAAACTGATAGTGGTCAACAATCGTTGACAATACCAATACGTGAATTTTAGTATCATAGCATACTGAAATTCAGCGTAACCAGGTAGATTGACCAGGAAGTTTCGGATCGGTCAAAAATTCTACGATTGTATACTGATAGGGATCGAGATTGACTGAGAGGTGTTTTGATGAAAATTCTCATACTTGGTGCCGGGGCGATGGGGTCACTTTTTGCAGGGAAGCTCAAGCGATCGGGAATCGACGTTACCTTGTTCAATCATCGGCTGAATGATCATGTTCGGGCTATGCAAGAAAACGGCTTGACGATCATGGAAAAAGACGAATCACCGGTCGAGGTAACCCTGCCCGTTGTCACCGATGCCGACAAGCTTGAAGACAGCTACGATCTCGTCATCTGTCTGGTCAAATCGTTCGCAACGGAAGCTGTGCTTACACAAATCGCCCCGGTCCTGTCGCCAACAACCATGCTGTTGACGCTGCAAAATGGTATCGGGAACGCCGAGGTTTTGGAAACATTCGTGCCAAAAAGCCAAATCGCAGTAGGCGGCACCGTTTCGGGGGCAGGGATTATTGAACCTGGGCGGGTTGTCCGTCGAGGCTGGGGGAAAACCTCGATAGGTTCGGTGCTTGGACAAGGAGGTCAAACCGAATCGATGCTGCGGGATATCGCTTCCCTTTTTACCGCAAGCGGCCTGCAGACCGAGGTGGTACCCGACGTGATGTCGGTTATCTGGAGCAAGCTACTGGTCAACATCGCTTATAACGGATTGACGGCTGTGACGCGATTGACCAATGGAGACATGATCCGAACCGACGAAGGTAAGGAACTTGCACGGAACTTGATTGAGGAAGCCATCCGGATTGCAGAGGCACTGGGCATTCGATTGCTGTACGAGCATCCGGTGGAAGAGGTGATCCGGCTTGGATACGAGGCGATCGGCCCGAACAAATCCTCGATGCTCACGGACGTACTGCTACAGCGGAAAACGGAAATGGACGCGATTAACGGGGCTGTCGTCAGACTGGGGAAGCAGTTGTCGATTGCGACACCCTGCAATGAAATGATGATGCAGCTGGTGAAAATGATTGAGAATCACTATGACCGGATGGTGACCAGGATTTAGTCCATCCGGGTGCTTTGCATAAAAGTGTCGGCTCTTTACCCAAAAGTGAGGAGCCGACACTTTTTGTTCCAGATAATGTAAAGGTAATGATACATACAGAGCACGATGTGTCTATACATTTAGACATTCTGCTGCCTGATAGCAGCATGAACCCCTTGGCGATTGCCAATTTACCGCCTTTCGGGTCCGGCATAATAGTTGCTAGTATTTCCCTGTAAAAAGAAAGGAGGCTTATGATCCAAGCCATGTTGAGAAAACAGGGGTGAATCCATGAAAAAGGTCAACTCTGCGAAACGGGTGATTGTCAGGGGACAGACGGAAGGTCCTGTAGTGGCGACGACCATTCCGTTAAGTTTTTGGGGCGGATTCAATCCCCAGACGGGAGAGATTGTGGACAAGCATCATCCCTTGTACGGTCACAACATAGCCGACAGTGTCTTCGTCATTCCGTACGGGCGTGGGTCCAGTACGTCAAGCGGTGTCTTGTTGGAGGCGATTTTGACCGGTCATGCGCCTCGCGTGATTCTTTTGGCTGAGATTGACGAAATCATTGCGTTAGGTGCGATCGTAGCTGATGAGATGTTTTCCAAACGTTTGCCGGTGCTTGTTCTCGATGCCCAGACGTTTCAGCAAGCCCTTCAGGCGAGTTACGCCCGGATTCACGAAAATGGTGACGTGATCTTCCCGGAATGTCTTTTTCCGGCATGACGGTGGAAAAGGAGGAGTCATCTTGAGCCAGGTGGAGTTGTCTGATCGCGACAAAAGGATCTTGGCGGGAGCTGAAGGTGCAGCAAGGCAAACCGCAATGCGTATCTTGGTACGAATGGCCGAATTGCAAGGAGCCCGCAGATTCATCGATATCAAGCACGCTCATATTGACGGGTGCATCTATACAGGAGAAGCCAGTCTAACGTTTGCGGAGACGCTGGCAGATCAAGGCGGTCTTGTCTTTGTTCCGACCACGATGAATGCGATTTCGATCGATCGGAGAAGGTGGAAGGATCAAGGCGTAGACCCGGGCTTCGCGGACAAAGCCGATCAGCTTGCGTCAGCCTATGAGCGGATGGGGGCAAAACCGACGTTCACCTGTACACCGTATTATCTGCCGGATGCACCCGTTTTTGGTGACCATATTGCGTGGGCTGAATCAAACGCAATCGTGTTTGCCAACAGCGTCATTGGCGCCCAGACAAATCGGTATGGAGACATGATGGATATTTGTGCTGCCCTTGTCGGCAGAGTGCCTTTATCTGGATACCATCTCGATCGTGAACGCAAGGGGACTGTACTCATTGAACTGCCTGTGCTCCAATCGATTGATTCTACCTTCTATTCTGTACTCGGCTATCTGATCGGCAGTCGGATTGGCAGAGGTGTGCCGGTCATTACCGGCCTTCCATCGCCCCCCTCGCTTGATGATCTCAAAGCATTCGGAGCCGCCTTGGCTACCGGTGGTGCTGTAGGGATGTTCCATATCGTTGGCGTTACACCCGAGGCACCTACGATTGAAGCAGCTTTTGGCTACACGCCTGTACCAGATCGTTGGTCCGTGACCCGGGATGACCTTGAAGCTGCATGGAAAAAATGGTCCACTCCACAGGAGCAAAAGCTCGATCTCATCCTCATGGGAAGCCCGCACCTTTCATTATCTGAATGATCTGAATTATCTGGTCTCATAGAGGAGAAACGTTGCCACCCTTCGGTCGATTTTTTTATCACCACGAGCCCGTTTGTTTATGACAA
>JBLNEJ010000238.1:0-4467 GCA_050262535.1 Clostridia bacterium | reverse complement strand
CCTTCCTTGATTGCCCAGGAACAGACGCATGATCTCGAATTCGGAAAATGTCGTCTCCACATAAAAGCTTTTGACGTAAATCGCTCTGCGCTCCACGTCCATCACAATCGGTTCTTCCGATTCCGCTGCCGTCCATTCACTCGGCGGCTGCATCGGGTTCTCGCCTGCATGTTGGGTCATATGGGTTCGACGGATCATCGCCCCGATTTTGGCGGTCAGCTCGCGCATGCTAAACGGCTTGCTCAGAAAATCGTCCGCCCCTGCCGTCAGTGCATCGACACGCTCCGAAACTTCTGTTTTCATGGAGACAACAAGAATCGGTACCAGCGAGATACGACGTAATTCACTGCACAATTCCGTTCCGGTCACATCCGGCAGCACCAAATCCAGCAGGACAACATCCGGCGCAAACTCCTTCAGCATGGATAGACCCTGTTTGCCGTGGTCGGCTCGTTTTACCTCAAAGCCTTCTTCGGACAAGTACATGGCGATCATATCGCCCATGATTGGATCATCTTCAATGATTAATACCTTGTGCATGAATGATATCCCTTCTTTAGGTATCTATTAGGAATTTGTTAGGGAAACAATGGCTCTTCTCTCATTTTCTAAATATTCTACTCCATTATAGGATATAAACCATAATTTGTTAAGAAAGTGTTAGTCGGTTTTTTCTGCTTTAATGACGAGCAGGACCCGATTCAATTGATCGCCTACCTCTTCCAGCATGATTGGCCATTGTGTACCAGGAGGCTCTTGAAGCAGGAGCTTTTCCAATCTGGCAGCCGCAGTGAACAGTCCATTTGCCGACAAATTCCCCGCCACACCTTTTAACGTGTGCACCATTCTTCTTGCTGTCTGCCAATCACCGCTATTGGCAACCTGTTGAAAATCGGAAACAAACGACTGATACTCCCGCTGGAACGTATCCAGCGTATGTTGCAAAATCGCCGCCTTTCCGTCCAGACGGCGCAAGGCTTGCTCGAAATTGATTGCAGGTGCCTGCGATTTGTCTCGCAGCCAGTTGCCGATTGTGGTAAACAGTTCGTTCACATCAACCGGCTTGGTCATGACATCGTTCATCCCGACCATATAGCATTTTTGATGTTCTTCCTTGATGACGCTTGCCGTCATCGCAATGATCGGCAGACGTTCAAACCGCTTCTGCTGCCTGATGAGCCGGGTCGCTTCAAAGCCGTCCATTTCCGGCATGTGTATATCCATCAGGACGGCATCAAACGGCTGTGCCTCTAGCTTAGTTAATGCCTCTTTTCCATTATTGGCTATCGTGACCGAATACCCCAGACCACGCAACAATTCGACAGCCACCTGCTGATTCACGATATTGTCTTCCGCAAGCAGGATGCTTCCCCTGTGTTGCGGGTTGGAAGAAAACGACTCGGTTGAGAGCGCCGGGGCAGCCTCCACCTGTCCGCCAACAGCTCGCTCGAACACCGCTGCGATCGTCTGCAGCAGGCCTATGCAAGTGATTGGCTTGACGAGCACGCCATCTGGTCGCGCCTGTCCATCCATTCGCAGCAATTCATCTCGTCCATAGGCGGTTGTCATTGCGATTGTGGCAGCCTTTTGACCGGACAGCGTCTGCTTTAATCGGGTCAACGTCTCGGTCCCATACATATCGGACACTTCCAGATCCATCAGCAAAAGCTCATACGGTACTTGATCTTGATCATTCCGCTCAAGCAAGTCAAAGGCCTTCTGCCATGAATCGACATCGGTCACCTCAAAGCCGTGGGCTTGCAGTTTACGTCTCAAACGATTGCGCACATGCTCGTGGTCCTCCACGATCAATACGCGGGACCCCGGATAAATGCCATCCATCCGCTTCTCGGCTCCACCGCCATGCTCCGGCAGGTCAAACCACAATTCGAACCAGAATCGACTTCCTTTTCCTCGCTCACTCACCACTTCAAGCCGGGTACCCATCCTTTCGATGAGGCTGCGCGAAATGACAAGCCCTAGACCAGTCCCGCCGTATTTGCGACTCGTAGAGCCATCTGCCTGGATGAACGGTTCAAACAGCTTTTGCAGCTGTTCAGGGGTAATCCCGATTCCCGTATCTTCTACCGAAAATCGGATCGTTGCGGTGCGCTCGGTCGTGTCCACGATTTCGATTTTGACATCGATCAGTCCGGTTTCGGTAAATTTGATCGCATTGCTGGACAGGTTCATCAGCACTTGCTCAAGTCTCAATGGATCACCAATCAGTTTGTCCGGAATGCGGTCGTCCGTCTCGATAATGAATTCAATTTGTTTTTTCCCCAAAAACACACTTAATGTATCCGCAAGCCGACGAAATACATCGTGCGGCGAGAAGACGATGTGCTCAAGCTCCAGCTTGCCCGCCTCAATCTTGGAAAAGTCGAGTATTTCATTGATCGCTTCCAGCAGGGCTCGTGAGGAGGACATGATCTTGGCCGAATAATCCATTTGGATGTCGGTCATGCGTGTTTTTTGCATCAATTGCGTCAATCCGATAATCCCGTTTAGCGGCGTACGAATCTCATGGCTCATCCGGGCAAGGAAGTGCGTTTTCGCCAAGCTGGCGTCCTCTGCTTCCTCCTTAGCCTCCATAAGCTCGCATTGAATGCGTTTTTGCTCATCGAACAAGTGCCTGAGGTTATCCACCATCTTGTTGATGGAATTCCCTAACACGCTAAGCTCATCGTTAAGACGGATGGGGAGCGGCTGTACATGAAGATCGCCGGCAGCCACCCGTTCCGTTACCTTCGACATCAGCCGGATCCGTGTCAGGATCTTGTCGAACAGCAGATAGATCGCCGCTGCCAGAAAGAGGTCTGTGGCAAGGATCGAAAGGATGGTCGTCCATAGCAGCGAGTTGAGCGGGGCTTCAAACTCGGTTAACGGCACGGTCAGCACCATGAACCAGTCCGTCTCTGGAACGGACGCGTACACGACGACCTGCTTTACGCTGTCTTGGGTTATTTCCCGATACCCTTGCTGTTTTTCCAGCATTTCAGACATGACGAGCTGGAGCGGTGTCAGCTCCAGCAGGACATTGGAACGCAGGATCTTGTCGGGTTCCGGGTGGTGAATGACAAGTCCATTGTTCTGCACCAAAAACACCTTATCCGATTGGCCGATGGTAAAGGCGGTATGCTTTGTGAACACAGGTCCGGCAAAAATGCTTTCACTCAGAAAGCCTTTGACGTGGTTTCTTTCATCAAACACAGGCACGATGATCGGAAGCACGATACTCCCTGTCCCATCGGGGCTTATGATCGGGCTCATGATCACCGATTTTCCCTGAAGCACTTTAGCTAACTGTTCACGATGATCAGCCGGAAATTGCGTCGTTTTTCCGTTGGTTAACACGATTTGGCCAGAAAGATCGCCGATCCCGAAGCTGCGAATGTATTCATTGCCCGGACGGTTTTTCTCCCGAATCAAATACGCCAGCTTCTCCGTGTCGCTGCCAAACCGGACCGCATTCGTGTTGCTGACGACCTTCAGCTCGGCCAGCCTTGTATTGATCCAAGAGGACAGCTTGGAAGCATGGGCAGCCACCTTGGCGTTTGCATTGTAATGAAGCGATTCGATGATACTGTTCCTTGCTTGCGTATAGGTGAACCATCCGCCAATCGCCAGCGACAGGCTGGTCAGGACAAGCACAATGACGGTTACCCGCAGACGGAGTGAGTTTTTCATGCAATCCCCCGATCGAAAACGATTGGTTAGCTTTTCCATCCATTGTAAGCGATTTCGCCCCATGTAAAAAGACCGGCTTTCGGATCTGAATCCGCTGCCGGTCTGTTCGCACTGCTTTCTTTTATTGCGCCGCTTTTTTATTGAGGATGCTTCGAGCGATCCATATTATCAACTCACACCTCATCTTCACTCGGCTTTGGTCACATTCCTCTGCACAACTCACAGAGGTGTCAAAGCCCCACCCTCTTTCCCTCTTGACAACCGGGCACAGCGGCCTCATAATACCGATAATTTTGCCTGAAGCAAAAATAAATAAACCAAACGGTTAATTGATAGGAGGTGATTCCGATGAACGATTTGTCTCTGTGGTTTCAGAAGCATGTTTCCTTTGTGTACATGCCTGTGCATGAATTTTTCCTCAGCCTGCATGTGCTGGGGAATCCCGACCATCATACGGGACGGCTCGGCTGGGCAGAGGAGATGAAGGCAAAGCTCCCTGCCTCGCTGGTTGAGCAGCTTTCGGCCATCCGTACGCTGTCCCACGGTTTTTTGAACATCATCGACTTTCATGAGCCGTGGCAGGAAGCGGCCTACCCCAGTGTCGAGTCAGGATTGGAGCGAATCGACGCCTTGTCGCCGGCTGAGTTCATCGAGGGCATGATCGGGCCGCTGTTTCACCGCAAGCAGCTGCAGGCATGGATGGACGGGCATACGAACAGCGCCTTTGAGCAGCTTGCCCCGGAGACACGTGAGCTGATTCGCCGCCCGCAGTTGGCT
>JBLNEJ010000237.1:0-8946 GCA_050262535.1 Clostridia bacterium | reverse complement strand
TCCGAAGTATCCTGATAGGGAATCTCAAGCGATTCGATGAACGTCTTCTCCATCGTTCCAAGATCGCTCGCCTCCACTTGGCGTATGTCTACACCCGACGCAGGCATCCAAACGATTTCATCGACACCACAGATAAATGCGGTATGAAATCCGGTTTGCTGAAAGCCTTTTTCCGTCAGGCGTCGAAACATTTCCGGGCTTGTCCGCGACGGTATCACATCGATGCCATAGGGGATTTTTCCTACCTGACTCTGATAAAAATCGTTGATCGCATCCAGCTCATCCAGATCGTCCGGCGAAAACCCGTACACCTTGTTGAAATCGGAAATCGGAATTCCGCGGGTAAGCAGTGCCGTTGCACCTCCAAAGCGCTTGAGCTCCACGCCGGCACGATTTCCGTCCTTTTCCTGCATCGCGATCAATCGATCTGCCATCACATCCAAATCAGCCTGTTCAATCTGATTCGCCCATTCATTTGTCAAAATCAGAGAGTCCACTCCGAACACTCCCTCTCCCCTGAAAATCACCATACATTTACAATAACAATATCCATGTTTTGTTTCAAATCGATTTCATAGGGAGTCCCGACCGTTGAGCCGTCCGCCTCACGCACGATTTTGACTGTCGGCCGATGCGCGAGATCTTCATCAACCGTTGAAATAAAGCCCGTTTTCCCGTTGCTGAGCCGCACGACACTCGAGACAGGATAGACGTTGATATGCCTAAAAAACAGCTTGATCAGCGACAATTCAAACGCCTGGTTTCCAGCTGCATAAAAGAATTCTGCCGCTTCCCCGGGCGTATACGCTCTCCGGTAATAACGCGGAGTCGTCATCGCCGCATACATATCTGCGATGGCAACAATTTGTCCATACGAGTGAATGTCGTTCTGCTTTAGCTGATAGGGGTAACCTGAGCCATCATAGCGCTCATGGTGGAGCAAGGCACATAACGCGGAATTGTGGGGAATATCGGAGGAGGATCGAAGAAACTGGTAGCCTTCATACGTATGCTTTTCCATCAGCTTTCGCTCTTCCTTGGTGAAGGAGCGATTGCTCATCAACAGCTCACGCGGCAGACGGATCATGCCGATATCGAACAGCAGGGCTCCAATCGTCAGCTCAACCAGTTGGTCATAATCGTATTTTTGCGCCAAACCGAGAATGGCTGACAGCAAGGCCACATTGAGCGCATGCTCGAACAAATATAGATCGGTCTGGCAGAGTGCCACCAGATGATCGAGCACCGTCTGGCTTGAGGCAATATCATGCATTACGGTGCGGAATGTTCGTTGAAACCGTTCTTCGATTGCCCGCGCCGCAACCCTCCCCTCGGCCTGCTGGGAATCCGGCAGTCGGATCAATCGCATATACACATTTTTGCGAACTTGCTGTGTCAGCGGTTCAGGCGAACGCAGAAACGATTTCGTAATCTCCATTGTTCGCGGAATTTGGGTTGATTCGATATATACATTTTTGATCTCCAGCATGTTCAGCCGATTGATCATTTGTTCCGTCAGTTTTTTTCCTTCACGAAGGAGAACAGTCCCTGCCTGCAACACAATAGGCCGAGCCAGTACATCCCCTTCTCTCAGCTGTTCTACTCGTACCGCTCTCATCTCGATCCCTGCTTTCTCATGCGTTCCATCTTGTCTACTTGCTAAAATATCACGCGATCGAGAAGGACGATAAGTATCTGGTCGGATACTTCATGGTATACGTTGGTATAGAATACGCGAGCAGTTTTGCGGGCCGAGAATATTGAATAATTAGTTAAATTTTTTTGATCGATATAATATACTTATCTTGTCTTAGCTTGTCATTCAAGGAGGGTGAAATGAATCATGAAAGAGCGATTATTGCGCAGGGACGTCCCTGTTGAACTGACCTGGAATCTTGACGATCTGTACCCGAATGCAGAAGCATGGGAGCTGGAGCTGCAGGCGATCCGGGAACTGTTGCCGACGATTACCGCCTACAAGGGTCATCTGCACACGGATGTGGAGCCGCTGCTGGCTTGCCTGGAGGCAGAGGAAGCGCTCCAGATTCGGCTTCAACGCTTGTCCACCTATGCACGTCTGCGCTCCTCTGAAGATGGAACAAACCCGACGAACCAAGCGAACGCGGCCCGCGTCGGCGACCTGCTGGCAGAAGTGAATGCCGAGCTTTCCTTTATCAACTCGGAAATCCTGGCACTTGAGGACGAACAGTTCGAACAATACTTGCAGCAGGAGCCAGCTCTGGCGCCGTTTCAACTGAAGCTTCAGGATCTGCTTGAAACCAAGCCGCACCGCCTGCATCCTGAAACCGAGTCCGTTCTGGCCTCGCTTGGCGAGGTATTGGGACTGCCCTACAACGTATACCAGCGCAGCAAGCTGACCGATATGTCGTTCTCCCCTGTGGAGGACAGCACCGGGGTAAAACATCCCGTATCCTTTGCCCTGTTTGAAACCGACTATGAAATGTCAGCGGACACCCAGCTTCGCTTTGCAGCTTATCGCTCGTTCACGCAGACATTGGAGTCCTATCAACATACATTTGCTACCGCCTATGCCGGTGAGGTCAAACGGCAGACGGTGTTATCTCGCCTGCGCGGCTATGAATCGGTAACACAGATGCTGCTGGCTCCGCAAAAGGTTTCTTCTGACATGTATCGCAATATTTTGACGATCATTTTCCAGGAGCTTGCTCCCCACATGCGTCGTTATGCCGCACTGAAAAAACGTGTGCTCGGCCTGGACAGCATGAAATTTTGCGATCTGAAGGCTCCCCTTGATCCGCAGTTTAGTCCACCGATCTCACCTGAGGAAGCGGGACAAAAGATTTTGGCTTCCTTGCAGATCATGGGCTCGGAATATATAGACATTATGGAAAATGCGCTCTCCTCGCGCTGGATCGATTATGCAGACAATGTGGGCAAATCGACGGGAGCTTTTTGCTCCAGCCCGTACGGCGTTCATTCCTACATTCTGATTTCCTGGGCGAACAACATGCGCAGTGCCTTTACGCTGGCACATGAGCTCGGGCATGCCGGCCACATGATGCTGGCCGGACGCAGCCAACGGTTTGTCAATGCCAGACCGTCGCTCTATTTCATCGAGGCCCCTTCGACTTTGAACGAACTGCTGCTTGCCCAGCACATCATGGATGAATCCGATGATCCCCGCCTGAAGCGCTGGGTCATTTTGCAGCTGTTGAACACGTATTACCACAATTTCGTTACTCACCTGCTGGAAGCCGAGATGCAGCGACGCGTTTATGAAGCCGCCGAGGCGAACGTGCCGCTTACCGCAAAAACACTGAATGAGTTCAAGGGACAAATTCTCGCCGAATTCTGGGGCGATGCTGTTGAGCTGGATGCGGGAGCGAGCCTCACCTGGATGCGCCAGCCGCATTATTATATGGGTCTCTACCCGTATACGTACGCCGCCGGATTGACCGCTTCAACAGCTATCGCCGATTTGATTCGCCGGGAAGGCCAGCCGGCTGTTGAGCGGTGGCTTCAGGTTTTGAAGGCAGGGGGAACGCTGCCGCCGCTTGAGCTGATGCAGCTGGCCGGTGTCGATATGTCCAAACCAGACCCGATTCGCACGGCTGTTGCTTATGTGGGTCAATTGATTACAGAGCTGGAAGAGCTTTTTCAATCCTCTTAGATAACTCCTTGGCGAGCAGCATCGTCCTCTGCATTCCTTGCAAAGGACGGTGCTGTTTTTGTGCAAGGGCAGGATTCATTAGCAGGTTTGTCGAATTCCTTTGTCGATTTCTGAATAATGGGGGGGATTTTCCATGGGGGCCAACTGGCAGCGAAGTATCTGTATTGCTCTTGCAGTGATAGTAGGGAGCAGCGAAGCACCGTCCATCTTGTATGCAGCCAATGCAGACTACCAAACGAACCAACGACATATATCGTTACGGCAGGAAAAACCTGCTTACATTGAAAAAGGGTTGGATACCCGCTCGGACAAGGAAGTACGTGTCATTGTCCAATTGCAAGCGAGCCCTTATGTTCCCCTAGCGTCTTCAACCAGCGAAAAAGAGGGGCTCACCACTCTTTCTGCCGCGAAAAAAACAATTCGACGACAGCAGATTGAACTGGAGCAAACAGCGAGTAAAGAAGGTCTCGATCTGGACGTAGATCGGCGCTTCGACACGTTGCTTAATGCGGTGGAGCTAACGCTGCCTGCCGATCAGATCCCGCGGCTTGCCAACATGCCGAACGTACGGGCGATACATGCCAACAAGGTCGTCGAGATAAAAGCCGATCCAAAAGTGGAGATTCCCCCCTTTACCGCCGATCCAATGGCTGCCCATAAACGAATCGGAGCCTTGGATGCATGGCAAGACGGCTATACAGGCAAGCGGGTAAAAGTGGGAATTATTGATACCGGCATCGATTACTTGCATCCCGACCTAAAAAAAGCGTACAAAGGCGGCTATGACTTCATCGACAATGATAAAGATCCGTATGAAGAGCTTTCTTTGGAGAACCTGGAAATTTCCAATCACGGAACGATGGTCGCGGGAGTTATCGCAGGAAGAGCAGAAAATAAAGAGACACCTTCTCCCGTAAAAGGAATTGCCTACGACTCCAATGTGTATATGTACCGAATCAGCTCCGCGCGCGATGACTTGCTTGCGTATACAACCGCCGACCTCATCGCAGCTGTGGAAAAGGCCGCAAACGATCATATGGACGTCATCAATATTTCGCTTGGCGCCATCGGCATAGAGATGACCGACTCACTCTCTCCCGAAGCAGTAGCGATCAACAATGCAATGCTCCAAGGTGTCACGGTCGTCGTTTCGGCAGGCAATGACACCACTCCGGACGATTATTATTACCGTGTCAATTCACCCGGCAATGCCCTGTTCCCGATTACAGTAGGCTTATCCAGCATCGAAACAAAACAATTGCGCATCACAAGCAAAACATCGCTGGGAACTACGCACACTTTGCTGGTCAATCATTGGTTCGGCACAGATTTCAACTTTGAGCAGCCTCTCCCTATCGTTTATGCCAACCTTGGCAAAGCCAGCGATTTTGCCGATACAGACGCAGCTGGCAAAATTGCCGTCATCTCGAGGGGAGAAATCCCCTTCAAGGAAAAGCTAGGAAATGCCACCAATGCTGGTGCGCTGGGGGTCATCCTGTTTGACGGTATCGATTCTGACCATGACGGCCGGGCCGATCTGGAATTATCCGATTACCGGGACTACATTGAAAATGAATACTTGACGGAAGTTTACAATTACAACCCGTTTGAAATCCCACTTCTTTTGATGAGAGGCGAGGAAGGACGCCGGCTGGCAAAAGGACTGCTGGCTCTCTCAAAGGATACTCCTGCTACCTTGCAAATGACCGACAGCGAGATGCGTGTGCTCAATGAGGGGGACAGAATCTATCATTTCAGCTCACGCGGACCTGTTACCACCGACTATTTGATAAAGCCGGACGTGGTTGCACCCGCACAGCCTTTGCTTTCAACCCTCTCAGCCGATGGGAAAATTCCCGGTGCAGATGTCGATTATGCTTACGACTATCGATACGGCGGAGGGACAAGCGCAGCTGCTCCTGTCGTCACAGCATCAGTAACGCTGATCAAGCAGGCCCATCCGGACTGGACACCGTTTGATATCAAGGCTGCATTGGCCAATACAGCGGAACCGCTTGAAGACGGTGAAGGAACCCGTTTTGACGTATATTCCCAGGGGGCAGGGAGCATTAATGTTGCAAAGGCACTTCAGACCCCAGCCATTTTACAGACTGTCGAAAAGGTAACCAACCTGAATAACCAAATGCTCCCTGTTCCTGTAACCTACTATGGGGACAACGTCAGCTTTGGACTAGTGGCACCTGAAGCACGAACCGTAACAAAACAGCTTCAGTTGAAAAACACATCGAAGCAAACCGTTACGTACAATGCCAAAGTGGTGATGCATGACAACGTCACCAGCGACCCGACATATCCGGTCGAGACACCCGACGTGAATGATCTGGACGTCTCCCTGTCGAAAAAGACGATACGCGTCTCCAAGCAAAGTACATCACGCTTCACCTTGAAACTAACCGTTCCTCGTCAAGCGAAAGAAGGCGTATATGAAGGAGAAGTCGTCTTGCAAAGCAACAAACAAGGCCATCCCGACTTGCATCTTCCGTTCGTTGTCCATGTAGGAGATAAGCCGGTACAGACACCGGCTGGTTTTAGCGAAGTTCATTTTTCCAGCAGAGTACTTTCACCTGATGGGGACGGTGAGGACGACACGCTCCGCATCGACGCGCATCTGGATACGGATGAGGCAAACGTTGTACTGGTCGAGGCCATCGACGAGAAGAACGGCTATGATTTTGTACTTGATGCCTATTTCGATCGCGACGAAGACGGCAATCCGACATTCGCTATGCTTCCGTCAGGACCGATCACTTTTGCACAAGTAGATGGAACGTATCTGGCAGATATTTTCCAATCGCCCGAGCGGAAACCGATACCGAACGGAATGTACAGGGTCTCTTTGCACTCTTTACGTCTTGACCCTTCAACAATGAAGGTCGATCTGATCGGGGAGTACTATCAATACGTAACCGTAATAAACAGCGACCCGCTTCCTCCCAAAGACGCGCTGAAAAAGCAAGTAACCGAAGCAGCACAATCGTTCGAGCCGATTGCGGTCAATACCAAGGTAATCGGAGAGCGTGTGCTGTACATGCCGGTTGAGCCGGAAAACCTTGATTTTACGGTCGTTCACAGTTCGGATCAGACGTATATTCGTTCAAACGGGATTTTGCGAGCCCTGCCTGAACAGAAGCAAACGGTAACTCTGAAAGTAAAAATCTCTTCGCCATTGGACAAGCGCATTTATGCTTATGCCATGTACAATGTCGTTCTGGAGCCTGAATAACAAAAAACGATCATCCAACGGGTTTCGTCGGATGATCGTTTTTTCGTGAACCTGTTCCAGTAGGATTACAGCTTTTCTGTCAATTCCTCAATGAACGCCACAATCAGATTAACCGCATTTTCCAGATCGTCCATGTGAACGACACCCGTTGCGGAATGGATGTAGCGGGACGGCAGGGACACACAGCCCGTTACAGCGCCGCGTCCGGCAAGGCTGATCGACCATGCATCGGTACCGCCGTTCAACACGACTTCCCGCTGGAACGGAATCTCCTGATTTTGCGCAACCTGGATCAAGCGGCGCGTCAGCTTCTTCGGCACGTTGTTGCCGTGTCCGTTGCTTGGCGTCCAGTCAAACATTTTGATGGCAGGGCCTTGGCCGAGTTCAATCGGGCATACCTTCTCATCCATGCCCGGCTGACCGCCTGCAAAAATAACGTCAATCGCCAGACCGACATCAGGCTGGATTTGGTACGCTGCTGTGGTCGCGCCGCGCAATCCGACTTCCTCCTGCACGGAGGCAACGCCGTATACCGTCGGAACGACCTGTTTGTCCGCAAGGCGCTTCATGACCTCGATTAGCACGGCGCAAGCGGAGCGGTTGTCGACCGATTTGCCGGAATATACCTTGGTGCCGTTGAGGAATTGGCCCGTGCGGTCAAACGTGATGTAATCGCCCACTTGTACGCCAAGCGCAAGCGTCTCTTCACGGCTGGACGTTCCGAGATCAAGGTGCAGCTCTTCGAGTGGAATCGCCAATTTGGCCTCTTCCGGCGTGACGATATGCGCAGGTTTGCCGCCGGTGATGCCGCGAACGGTTCCGGTTTCCGTCTGGATGACCAAAATCTGGTTCATCACCATCCGGCTGTCATGATAGCCGACCGGGAAGAAGTAGACGTAGCCTTTTTCATCGATATGCCGCACGACAAAGCCGATCTCGTCCATATGAGCCGACAGCATGATTTTCAGGTCAGGGTTGCTTCCCTTTTTCACATAAATCTGGTTGCCAAGCGGATCGGAAATATGCTCGTCAACCACGGGCTTGATCTGCTCATTCATGTAAGCGGCAACGCGCTCCTCATCACCCGACACGCCATGGATTGCATCCAGCTCCACCAAATATTGACGCAAAGAACTCATTGGTACTCCTCCTCTATTTCATTACGAAAACAAGCTTGTAATATTGATTTGGCGCAAAATGCTCTTCGGTACAACAAAGCGTGCGGTCATCAATGGATCTACCACCTGGCAAATCTCCGTTTGACCGACAGCGCTCATCAGCATGGTCAGCTCGCCAATCGGCATGCCCGCAATCGGCAGCAGGCGATCGATCATTTGTTCAACCGATTGCTGAACCGCTTCATCCAGCGTCGCTGCCGAGACGATGGCGGCAACAACCGCGTCATTTTCCAAAAACGGATGCTCGATCGGCTGATTTTTCACAACCTCCAGCGTTACGGTCACCTGGCCCGGAATCTCGATGCCGGACACACCAATCTCTCCGTCTCCCATGGCGGCATGCAGATCGCCTAAGGCGAACAAAGCCCCTTCGACCCCGACAGGGAAAAAGAGCGTCGCGCCTTCGGTAATCATCGTGTTGTCCATGTTGCCGCCGTGTGCACCCGGTGTTCCGCACGATACGTCACCTTCCGCGGGTGCGACCCCGATCACGCCGATCATCGGATTCAGCGGGATTTCGATGTTGTTGAACAGCGCTCGTCCGTCTTTCACCGGAATCAGCTTGACTTCAAAGGCACCGATGCGATGCCCCATCACGCCAAGCCCCGGGCCAACCGCCATAACGCCTTGATCTCCAAGCTGGATGCGTTCGATGGTGACTTTCAGGGTATCCCCCGGCATTGCGCCCTCGACATAAACGGGACCGGTTGCCGGATTGATCTGGTTCCAATCAATTGCGTTGAACGTCGTCGCCTCGGATTGAATCTGATTGGTAAAGCAGTCGTACGTCTCAATCGTGACTTGTGCCCCCGACGCAACTCTCATCACGGGCGCGTTTTTGGCACTGAACGCATAAATTGAGGTTTGGCATT
>JBLNEJ010000236.1:0-4268 GCA_050262535.1 Clostridia bacterium | reverse complement strand
ATGTAGAGATCGACCGGCAGCCATTTTTTCTGCAGCTCTTTGGAGCAGATTTCGTTATCGTTGGTTGGATCGATATAGCGCAGGTAATACCAGCAGCTTCCCGCCCATTGCGGCATTGTGTTCGTTTCCCGGCGCGCTTTCAAGCCCGTTTCCGGGTCAATCGTGTTCACCCACTCGTCGACGTTCGCAAGCGGCGATTCGCCTGTTCCCGAAGGTGCAATGGATTCCACTTCCGGCAGTAGCAATGGCAGCTGGTCTTCCGGTACTGGCTTCATCGTGCCGTCTTCAAGGTGCAGGATCGGAATCGGTTCCCCCCAATAACGCTGGCGGCTAAACAGCCAGTCACGCAGGCGGTACGTGATTTTTTTCTTGCCCTTGCCGGTCTCTTCCAGCCACGCGTTCATCTTGTCGATAGCGTCCTTGTTGGACAGGCCGTTGAGGAAGTCCGAGTTGACGTGCGGACCATCGGCTGTGAAAGCTGCTTCCTGCACGTTGCCGCCTGCCACCACTTCGATGATCGGCAGGTCGAACTGCTTGGCGAATTCCCAGTCGCGCTGATCGTGAGCCGGAACGGCCATGATCGCACCTGTTCCGTAGCTAACCAGAACATAGTCGGCTACCCAAATTGGCAGCTTCGCACCATTGACCGGATTGATCGCATACGCGCCCGTGAATACACCCGTCTTATCTTTAGCCAGATCAGTACGCTCCAGATCGCTCTTTCTTGCAGCTTTTTCCACGTACTCGTCTACCGCAGCCTTCTGCGCTGCTGTCGTGATCTGTGCGACCAGCTTGTGCTCAGGCGCAATGACGCAGTAGGTCGCACCGAACAGCGTGTCTGGACGAGTGGTGAATACTGTAAGTGCCTGGTCGCTTCCTTCAATTGGGAAGTCCAGCTCGGCGCCACTCGATTTGCCGATCCAGTTGCGCTGCATATCCTTGATGCTCTCGGACCAATCCAGTTCTTCAAGGTCTTCGAGCAGGCGCTCTGCATATTCGGTGATTTTCAATACCCATTGGCGCATCGGTTTGCGGATGACCGGATGTCCGCCGCGTTCGCTCTTGCCGTCGATGACTTCTTCATTGGCAAGCACGGTTCCCAATGCCGGGCACCAGTTCACTGGAACTTCATCTACGTAGGCGAGACCTTTTTTGTACAATTGCAGGAAGATCCATTGTGTCCATTTGTAGTACGACGGGTCCGTTGTGGAAATTTCACGGTCCCAGTCGTAAGAGAAGCCAAGCGACTTGATCTGTCTGCGGAAGTTGTCAATGTTTTTGAACGTGATGTCCGCAGGATGCTTCCCTGTATCAAGCGCATGCTGCTCGGCAGGCAAGCCAAATGCATCCCAGCCCATCGGATGAAGCACTTGATAGCCCTTCATACGCTTGTAGCGGGAAATGATATCGGTAGCCGTATAGCCCTCGGGGTGCCCAACGTGCAAACCGGCAGCGGAAGGATACGGGAACATGTCGAGCGCGTAGAACTTCGGCTTCTCGTTGTCATCAATCAACTTGAAAGTCTTGTTTTCTTCCCAATATTTTTGCCATTTTTGTTCGATGGCACGGTGGTCGTACAACGTTACAACGGTTTTTGTCTGATCTGGATTCATGAAAAAGTACCTCCAACATGGACTCTAGCAAAACAAGAGAACCTCTCATGATACGCCCATGAGAGATCATTCGCCTCGGAAAATAGGGATCAGCTTAGAAAATAATGCTATCCATCATTATATCGTAAGTTTTTTCATCTATACAATAGTCAGTATGGAACTTTCTCCTGGGATTGAAACAGGTCGTGAATATTTTCAAACTATTCAAACAGGAATTCAGCGATTTTCTGTGGAATGGATAGGCGAATCAATTCTTTCTCAGAGGATGTGATCCCAATGTCAAGCAACCTTCTTGAACGTCGCAATGATTTTCCTTCGCTTTCCCGGATCGTCTCCGGTCACCCTGCTGCCTATTTCGACGGACCCGGGGGAACCCAGGTTCCACGTCAGGTGATTCAGGCCATCACCCATTATTATGAAAACTCAAATGCCAATGCACATGGCCCGTTCATCACCAGCCGGGAGACGGATGAGACGGTTGACCGGATGCGCGAAGCGTGCGCCGCCCTGCTCGGTGCTTCCTCGCCGGCGACGATCTCGTTCGGGGCAAATATGACCTCTCTCGCCTTTGCACTTGCGCGTGCCCTCGCACGGGCCATTCAGCCGGGCGATGAAGTGCTGATAACCGACCTGGACCATGAAGGCAATCGCGGCCCTTGGTTGACTCTTCAGGAGCGTGGCGCTGTTGTACATTCTGTGGCAATTACGGCGGACGGTCGTCTTGACATGGACGATTTCGCAGCAAAGCTTTCGCCAAAGACGAAAATCGTCGCCGTGGGCTGTTCCTCCAACTCGCTAGGAACAGTGAACGATCTGGCAGCCATTCGCAAGCTCTCTCACTCGGTCGGGGCCTGGATGATCGTCGATGCGGTTCACTATGCGCCACATTTCCCGCTGGATGTCGTCGCGCTTGACTGCGATTTCCTGCTTTGTTCCGCGTATAAGTTCTATGGACCGCACGTCGGGATTCTGTATTGCCGCCCGGGTCTGCTCGAGCAGCTCACAACCGACAAGCTACGTGCCCAATCGGACGAAGCTCCTTACCGAATCGAGACCGGGACACCGAACTTTGCGGCTCTTGCAGGCGTGACTGCGGCTATCGAATATATTGCCTCGATCGGTCAAGGGGATAGCCAACGAGAACAAATACTCGACGGGATGAAACGGATTCATGATTATGAGGATGGTCTTGCTCGCAAGCTTTATGACGGGTTACACGCGATGGATCACGTTACCGTATATGGCCAGCCATTTGGCGATGCACTTCGCGCCCCGACGATTTCATTCACAGTGAACGAAATGAACTCGGAGGACGTTGCGGCCTATCTCGGTGAATTGGGTCTGTTCGTCTGGGGTGGACATTTTTATGCCATGCGCATTTATGAAGTGTATCAACTGGAGAATCAGGGTGGTCTCGTTCGCGTCGGCATCTCCCTTTACAATACGGAAGAAGAAGTGGAGCGGCTGCTCGAAGCTATCCGTTTGTTGAAAGGAAAAAACACATAGCCGCTTGCGGCTATGTGTTTTTGCTTCGGGAGCCATTCTGACTACAGCTTGGTATCGTCTACCTGATTCAGATACGACTCGATAAAGCCCGTAACGGACGCAACACAGCCATCTTCAAACGGCGAGGTCAGCTTGGCGTCCTTCACCAGTTCAAGGAATGACTTGCTTCCTCCCTCTTTGCACAGCGCCAAATAGTCAGCCCACGCCTGCTTGCTGTCTTCATTCGAGCGTTTCCAGAATTGGAAAGCACAGATCTGGGCGAGCGTGTAATCGATGTAATAGAACGGGATATTGAATATGTGCGACTGCTGGTGCCAGAACCCGCCGCGCTCCAAATAATCGCTCTCATCGTAGTTACGGTGCGGCAAATAGTTTCGCTCGATTTCACGCCATGCGGCTTTTCGTTCCGCAGGAGTCGCATCCGGATTTTCATAGACAAAATGCTGGAACTCATCGACAGAGACACCGTACGGAATGAACTCCAACGCATCGCTCAGATGGCTGAACTTGTATTTTTCCACATCCTCTTCAAAGAACAGGTGCATCCATGGATAGGTCAAAAATTCCATGCTCATCGAGTGGATCTCACACGCTTCAGAGGTCGGGAACGTGTACTCAGGCAAGATGTTCTGTCTGCTTGCATATACCTGGAACGCATGTCCTGCTTCATGTGTCAGGACATCGATGTCACCGGACGTTCCGTTGAAGTTGGAGAATATGAACGGTGCCTGGTAATCGTTGATGTACGTGCAGTAGCCGCCGCCAGCCTTGCCTTTTTTGCTAACGAGATCCATCAGCTCGTTCTCCATCATGAAAGTGAAGAACTCTTCGGTTTCAGGCGACAATTCGGCGTACATTTTCTTGCCGTTGGCGATGATCCAGTCAGGATCGCCCTTTGGCGCCGGATTCCCCGTTTTGAAGCTGAATTTTTCATCGTAGTATTTCAATTCGTCGAGCCCGATGCGGATGCGCTGGCGCTCCTTCAGGCTAGTCGCAATCGGGACGATATACTCCTTCACCTGACGGCGGAAATTGGCAACCATTTCCGAGTTATAGTCAGAACGATGCATACGTGCATATCCCAGCTGGACGAAATTCTCGTAGCCGAGTGCGCGTGCGATCTTGGTCCGTACCTTCACCAGTTCATCA
>JBLNEJ010000235.1:0-4759 GCA_050262535.1 Clostridia bacterium | reverse complement strand
AACATACTTTTCTATCTGCCCAGCATAAAATGGAGGATATTGGTGGCAATTTCACTATGGCGACGTCGGACTCGACTTCCTCGGCTGCGGATTGGACAAATCATCCAGCTTGTCGTAAGCGAGCTTGCGCAACAGGGCTATGCCGTTGCAGTACGCGAGCCAAAAGGAGACAACACATGCATGAAGTGAGCCTGATGTCGGAGATTCTTGCCGTGGTCACAGCGGCGGCCAAGGAGCGTGAGCTTGCACGTATTCACAAAATCAAGCTGGTAGTAGGAGAACTGACCTCCGCCATGCCCGATTCGCTGCAGTTTGCGTTTGAGCTGTTGAGACGTGAGCCGGTGAGCGAGCAGGCCGTTCTGGAGATTGCGATAGGGGAACGCGATGAATTTTTCATCGAGTATATCGAAGGGGAGTAGTGCAGCATGACGGAGCGTATTTATTTGGAGAGACACATTTTGCAAGGAAACAACGAGTATGCCGGGCAAAATCGGGAACGGCTGCAGAGGTCCGGCGTGCTTACTCTCAACCTGCTCAGCTCTCCGGGAGCAGGGAAAACGACAATGCTGGAAAACCTGGTCGCCACAATCAAGAACGATGTTGATCTGGCTGTCATCGAAGGGGATGTCGCGACGACCATCGATTCCGAGCGGATCGCAGCCCACGGTGTGCCAGCCTATCAAATCAACACGCACGGCGCGTGCCATCTCGATGCCAGGATGATTGGCCAGGTGCTTGAGCAGATTGAGCTTGACGGTCTGGACCTGTTGATCATCGAGAACGTTGGCAATCTTGTCTGTCCTGCCGATTTTGACCTGGGGGAGGATTTGCGCATCGTGCTGCTCAGTACGACAGAGGGCGTCGACAAGGTGATGAAATATCCGGTTGTCTTCCGGCGTGCTGATGCGGTGGTGCTGACAAAAGTCGATTTGCTTCCGTACGTTTCATTTGACCTGGAAACATTCAAGGCTGATGTCCATGCACTGAACCCCGATGTTCCCATCTTTCCTGTCGCAGCCCTGCAGGAGCAAGGAACGAAGGAGTGGATCGAATGGCTGGTGTCAAAGATCGCTCGGGAATAGCGCGGGTACGCCTCGCGGTAAAAGGTGTTGTGCAGGGTGTCGGCTTTCGGCCGTTTGTGTACCGGGTGGCCACTGCTCATCATCTTGGCGGACGCATTTTCAATGGGCAGGGTGAGGTCGTGGTGGAAGTGGAAGGGACCGCCGAACAGATTGAGGCGTTTTTGCACGCCTTGCTGTCACAGGCGCGTGAACCGATCCGCATTGAATCGTTGCGGCAGGAATGGATGGAGCCGCTAGGTGAAACCGAATTTTTGATTGATTTGAGTCGTATGGCGAACAGTTCGGCGTCGGCAAATTCGGTGATCCCTCCTGATCTGGCCATGTGTGTTGCCTGTCTCGATGATATGCAGGAGGAGCAAAGCCGGTTTTTTCACTACCCGTTTACGAGCTGTACCGATTGCGGGCCGCGATACACGGTGATCGGCTCGCTACCCTATGATCGTGAACGGACAACGCTTGCCGCCTTTCCGCTTTGTGGAGAGTGTCAGGCGGAGTACGATGATCCGTCCAATCGTCGATTCCATGCCCAGGCGATCGCTTGTCCCCATTGTGGACCGCAGATTTGGTTGATTCAGGGCGAAACCCTAGAAGAAACAAGGGGTGGAAAATATCTGGAGGCTGCAGATCAGGTGCTGCAAAGCGGACAAATCCTTGCCGTGAAAGGGATCGGCGGCTTTCATCTCGTCTGCGATGCAGCTCATCCGCATGCCGTGGAAAGGCTGCGGCAGCGCAAACACCGTCCGCGGAAGCCGCTTGCGATCATGGTCAGCGATTTGCGCGAGGCTGAGCGCCATTTCGAGCTATCCGAGAAGGAACGGCAGGCCTTAACCTCATCGCAGGCACCCATCGTGCTCCTCGTTCCCAGAGCGACATTGCGCGAACGCCTGCCGCTGCAGCTGCTTGCGCCCGGCATGAGCCGAGTTGGCGTGATGCTGCCCTATTCGCCGCTGCATCGGATGATCTGCAACGATTCGAACCCGTTTTTGGTCGTCACCAGCGGCAACCGGAGCGGCTCGCCGCTCGCCAGAACGAATGAGGAGGCGCTGGCAGAGCTGGACGGGATTGCTGACGCCTTTTTGCTTCATGACCGGGAGATTTTGATCCGGGCCGACGATTCCGTCGTGCAGGAGGCAGACGGGCACATTTGCCTTATTCGTCGTTCGCGCGGATATGTACCGGATGCCATGCGAATTCCTCTGCCCGACGGGATGACGCGCCAGCCTGTTGTGCTGGGAGCGGGCGGGGATCTGAAAAATACGTTTTGTCTGCTGCAAGACGGACAGGCGATCAACAGTCACCATATCGGAGAAGTGGAGCAGCTCGAGAGTGTGGAGAATTATCGGCAGAGCGTTGCACATATGGTGCAACTGCTCGGGCTTGCGCCAGCTGTGATCGGGTACGATCCTCATCCGCATTTTCGCGTTTCCCGGGAGGTGCTGCAACTGGAACCGGAAGCGCAAGCGTTTCCGGTCTATCATCATCACGCTCATATGGTGTCCTGCATGGCAGAGCATCAGCTTACGGGTGAGGTGATCGGCTGCATTTTGGACGGAACGGGCTATGGACCGGACGATACGATCTGGGGCTGCGAGATTCTCGTAGGCGGCTACACCAGCTTCCATCGGGCTTATTCCTTGCGGCCGCTGCCGCTACCAGGTGGTGAGGCGGCGATCCGCCAACCGTGGATGACGGCGCTTGCCTGCTTGCATGACGCGCTTAGCGACGAAGCGAAATGGCTGGAATGGGCGCACCGACTGTTTCCCGAACAGGCTGGCAAGCTGCCGCTCGTATCGGCGCAGCTCGACGGCCGGTTGCCTCTGACACGGGTCAGCAGTACAGGCCGATTGTTCGACGCGGTGTCGGCTTGCCTTGGTCTTTGTCTGGAAAGCTCCTATGAGGGGGAGGCAGCGATTGTGCTGGGAGAGTTGGCTGTTGATGGCGGAGGCGGAGGTGTGCATCTGGAAACGGAGGCGGCGTATCCGTTTGAGTGTACGCACGAGCAGTGGGACGTTCGCCCGTTGTTTCGAGCCGTTCTGGATGACCTGTTGTCACAGCAGCCGCTTTCGCTCATCTCACGCAGGTTTCATCATACTGTCGCCCTTATGGTTGCGAACGGCGCAAGCAAAGTGAGGGAAGCTACGGGCTTGCACAGCGTTGTGCTGAGCGGCGGAGTCTGGAACAACCGGTACTTGCTCAAGTGCACCAAGCGCCTCCTGGTTGAGGCGGGTTTCAACGTATATACACATCAAAACATTCCGACTGGAGACGGCGGGATCGCATTGGGTCAAGCGGTTTGCGCCTTGTGGAGGTGGCATCAGGAACATGTGTCTGTCTGTACCGGCGAAAGTCATTGAAATTTTTCCGCAGGAGTGGCGGGCAAGGGTTGATTATTTGGGCAGCAGCAAAATCGTGGGCATCGGGCTGCTTGAAAGCGTGGAGCTCGATCAGTATGTCCTTGTTCACGCTGGCGAAGCGATTCAAATCGTGGATGAAGAGAGTGCACGCCTCAGTCTGGAGGTCTGGAAAGAGGTGCTTGCGCAATGATCGACTTGCTGACATATCGGGACAGCGCGCTAAGCAAGAAGCTGGTGGATAAGCTGATTCCCGAGCTGGAGCAGCAGCGCGAGAAGCTGGGGCGCAAGCTGCGGATCATGGAAGTGTGTGGAACGCATACGGTCTCGATTTCCAAATCCGGGATTCGCGAGTTGCTTTCCCCGTATGTCGAGCTGATCAGCGGTCCAGGCTGTCCGGTATGTGTCACAGACCAGGCTGATATCGACCAGATGATCGCCTTTGCCCAGCGTAGCGATGTAATTGTGACAACGTTTGGCGACATGATGAAGGTGCCGGGCTCCCGTTCCAATTTATTCGCTGAAAAAGCAAACGGCGCGGATGTCCGGGTCGTCTACTCGGCAGCGGAAAGCGTCGAGGTGGCTCGCAATCATTCGGAACGGAAGGTTGTTTTTCTTGGAGTCGGTTTTGAAACGACGGCTCCCGGCATCGCATCCAGCATGAAATGGGCGAAACAGCAAAAGATCGGCAATTACTACGTTTACTCCGCACACAAGCTGACGCCGCCTGCGGTCGATGTGCTGCTGCAGGATGTGGAGCATCGGATCGACGGGTTTCTGCTGCCAGGCAATGTATCCGTCATCGTTGGCAGAAAAGGCTGGCTCAATCTTGAGGCGGCAAATGTTCCAGCGGTAATCGGGGGATTTGAGCCGGTTGATTTGCTATCCTCCATTTATTTGCTGAGCAAGGAAATGGCAAATGAGCGGCATCGCGTCGTGAACAATTATGAGCGGGTCGTCCGGGAGAATGGCAATCCGAAAGCGATGGCGCTCTTGCACGAGGTGTTTGCGATTCAGGATACGAAGTGGCGGGGAATTGGAACGCTGCCGCAAAGCGGGCTTGGCATTGCGGAAGTGTATCAGGCATTCGATGCCAGCCTGCGTATCGAGGTTGAGACACCGCCGACGCGAACGATCAAGGGCTGCCAGTGCGGCGAGATCATCAAAGGAAAGCTCGGGCCGTTTGACTGCAAGCTGTTCGCGCGGGCCTGCACGCCTGAAAACCCGAGCTGCCCATGCAACTATCCATCGCGAAGGGGATCGACCGGAGCCTGCTGAAGGCACAGGCCAGTCCGAAAGCGAGAAAGCTGACGATCGAGCCCGCTG
>JBLNEJ010000234.1:0-2962 GCA_050262535.1 Clostridia bacterium | reverse complement strand
ACGGCGATTCGATTCAGTGCGGCAGGCAGCTTTGCTCCAAGAAGCTCATATGGACTCTCTTCGTCACTGACCGGATAGATGGTCGTGATACTGCTTGCTCCCCTCGCCTTGTCCAGATCGAGCAGTGGAACGATGAGAAACGGCTCCTCGCCCTTCACCAGCACAAGCCCCATAAACCGCTCGTGTGGCTCGTTCATGAATCCGGTCAAATAATAAATGTGCTTGGGTAATGTAACGAGCATGGCGTCGACATCATGCTGCTCCATAAATGCGTATAGCTTCTGCAAACGATTGTTCATCAATGATCCCAGCCTTTCGTTTTTCGTGTCGTGCCTAAAACCTCTAACGTCTGTAGGCCTCCCCCCACATTGGTTTCTCACCACAACCTATATGCATGAATTTTCGCAATTTTTATCTGATGAAAATATATTATTATATAACCGTAATTGGTGTGAAATGTATTTTTTATATTACTGTAATCGATTTTTCTAATATAAAAACAACAATTCCGTTTCGCCACCACGCGAAAGCGCGCCAATACAAAAAAGCAGTCTGCCATGAGCAGGACTGCCTTTTTTCAACGATCTTCCGATACGATTTATGTGTATGATCAAAACGGCGCGATTTTGCTATCGTTGGTCGCAAGAAAAAACCGAGCGTATTCCGGCTTTTCCATCGCTTCCGGGGTCAAAACGGATTTCAGGATGATATCGGAGTAGATGATCGCGATTTCTTCAATCGAATAGCGGCCCGTCTTTTGATACCATTTGTAAATCCAGTTGATCATCCCGAAAATGGCCATCGCCATGATCGGAACCGGCAGCTCTTGGCGGAACTCTCCCGCGTCAATGCCGTCCTGTATGACCTTGAACATGATGTCCTTGTACTGATCGCGCTTTTCTTCGATCAATGGAAAATATTCAGGCGCCAGATAGGAGCTTTCCTGATAAAACACCGTTACCTCGGAACGGTACAGGGCAATCATCAAGACGAACGATTTAACGATCGCATCCAGCTTCTCTGTCGGTGTATGAAACGTGCGATATGCTTCCTGCCCTTTTTCCAGGACATAGGAAATAAAGTGATCGTGAATAGTATACAGGAGCTCATCCTTCGACTTGAAGTTATGATAGAACCCCCCTTTCGAGGTCCCACTCGCTTTCACAATTTGATCTACCGTTACTTTATGATAGCCATTCTCCTCAAACAGTCGCAACGACGTGTCGATGATCCGGTCCTTGAGCGATTTATCCGCCATTCTTTGATTCACCCCAACTTATCTTAACACATTCTGTATAGGCTCTTCTATTGTTGTCAAGGATTGGTCCCAAAGTCTTAGCGTATACGCCCCGGGTAAACGCACCCGTTATACATTCCGATCAGCAAAAAAAATCGCCCCTGTTGTTGCCGCTGGGACGATTTTTCCTCATTCGCTCTGTTCCTTTTCAATACGCTCCAAAAGAGCCTGCTCCCCCGGGATGCTCGGGTGGCTCGACCTGTACGGGTTCCTCCTTTTTTCCAGTTGGATTGTTTTGGATCTCAAAAAAATACTTTCTATGTACTGCTCCCTTTGATCATGGCTTATGCTCAGCTCAACTCGTTTGTTTGTTCGCCTTGCTCTTCCGTTCGAACCGTCTGATTGCCCGCATACCGATCCAGCTTGTTTTCCTTTTTGGTCATGGAATATCCATGCATGTTGCTGCCGTGGTAGCCCATTTCCTGCCTGTCGTTTTGCTCATCTTTGCCAACAGCCATTTCGCCATTCACCTCCTTTGTCTGTATTCTTTCCCAAAACCGTGATCCCACGCCATCATTATCCGGAATAGGAAAAGGGCGCTTCAACAAGCTGAAGCGCCCTCTTTATCCCCACTTTATTTTCGTGTGACCGTTACCGTAATGGTTACCGTTTTGCCGCCATAAACGGCCTTAATCGTTGCTTTTCCTGCTTTTTTCGCGGTTAGCTTCCCGCCAGCGCTTACCTTGACTATCTCTGCATTGCTGCTGCTCCACGTCGCAAGCGCGGTTACATCTTGCTCGGAATCGTCGGACATGCTCGCCTTTACTTCAAGCTGCTCTGATTTACCTGATTTTAGTGACACTGTTTCCGAAGAAGGGGTCAGGGTTGTAACGGAAATAGTTGAAACCTTCACCTTCACCTGAATTTTGTGTCCTTGGTGTGTAATGGTAAGGATTGCATCCCCTGCCTCGTTCCCTGCCTTGATTGTCGAGCGTTTCACCGTAACGATGTCAGAATCGCTGCTGACAATCCTGGTCAACTTATGTGAGGCAATATTCGTTTTCTTGCCGCGTTGATCCACGGCGTATACTTGCAGTTTTGCCGAGGCAGCCGGTTTCATCAGCATGTTCAGCTCCGAAACCTCCAGTCGGACGATATCCTTGCTTGGAACAAGGACCAGGCAGGTGTCCGTATTGCCGCCATCCTCCGTAGTGACGGTAATCGTTGCCTCACCCGAGGAGACGGCTGTGACGACGCCGTTCTCGTCTACCTTCGCTACCTTCTGATTGCTGCTCTTCCACGTCACCTTCTGGTTGGTTGCATTACCTGGCAGCACTTTTGCCTTCAGTTTCTTCTTTGCGCCAACTGTTTTCAAAACGAGCTCATGCGAATCAAGCTCGACGCCCGTCACTTCACTGGAAGCTGCCAGAACCTTCACGACACATTCAGCCGTCTTATTCCCGTCCAGCGTTGTAACACGGATCGTTGTTGCTCCCGGCTGCAGTGGCGTAACCACCCCGGTCGCGTCTACGGTGGCTACAATCGGGTTCGTGCTTTCCCAGATGACTTGCTTGTTCGTGGCATACTCCGGTTTGATGTTCGCTTGCAGGCGGTGTGCACTTTCTCCAACCTTGAGCGTCCATTCCGTACGGTCCAGCTCAATCGCTTCAACAGGATAATACTGTGGCTGTGGTGTTACGGGAGCATTGATTTTCACCGTTACCG
>JBLNEJ010000233.1:0-4515 GCA_050262535.1 Clostridia bacterium | reverse complement strand
GTGTTTTACTGTTAGCCGTCACATTAAAAACAGGCATTGCTACTGCTCATGGAACGAATCTTGTTGATTTACGAGGAGATTTTTCAGATAACACAACGGCAATGTGGAAATCTGTCTTATCAACGAAAACGGGCGAATCAATCATACAATATTCATCGGAAAAATATCAAAAGGAATGGAACCATTCTGACCCATCGCCATGTGTCTTTCATTTAACAGAACAAACCTATTGGAAGGCGATCGAAGATACTACGGTTACCATACAGGGTCGCTTACTTGGTGGATGCATCGATGTGATCAGACATGTCATTGGCACACCGTTTGGTGATGTACAGCATTTTCAAAAGAATATGCTCAATAATGAACCCGTCATTTGGTATTTGGAGAATTGCGAACTATCGACTGCTGATTTACGCAGATCGTTGGTTCAGATGAAATTAGCAGGTTGGTTTGATCATTGTTCGGGTCTTCTTTTTGGAAGAAGCGCTGCAAATCAACCGATTGACAATTATACAGCGGAAGATATTTATCAAGAACTATACGAGGAGTTACACGTTCCAATCATCTACGATATCGATTGCGGTCATGTCCCGCCACAAATAACTTTCATTAACGGGGCATATGCCGAAATTGAAGTGAAAAATGGCAAAGGCACCGTAAAGCAATTTTTTAAATCGTAAGTACACTCATAAAAAGACAGCCACAAAAACTGTCTTTTTATCGTTTTGTGAGGGGACAGGCAAAGAGGACGCTTTTTTCCTGAGCAAAGAAATAGGCATTCACCCTAACACAATCTGTAACTTGCTTGTGATAAAATGAAAATGAAGCCACATGGCCTTTTCAGCTAGTCAATTTGCCAACACGAATGTAATCGCTTTCATTTTGCTCATTTACGGTAAGGAGGCTAAGAAAGATGTCCCATTCGGCAACGGAACACTCGCTTGTCCATGTACCCGCCCATCTCAGGCAGTTTGTGGTGGAGCAGGATTATGACCGCTACACCCCGATTGATCATGCGGTATGGCGATACGTGATGAGACAGAACAGCCAGTTTTTGGGGGAGCGCGCGCACAGCGCCTATCTCGAAGGATTGCGCACCTCAGGGATTGGAATCGAACGCATTCCCAACATCGCAGAAATGAATGAATGCCTTTCCCAGATTGGCTGGGGAGCGGTCACTATTGACGGCTTTATCCCGGCTGTCGCATTTTTCGATTTTCAGGCTCACGGGATTTTGCCCATCGCCTGCGACATTCGTCAGTATGACCATATCGCTTATACACCAGCGCCAGATATCATACACGAGGCGGCCGGTCATGCACCGATTATCAAGGACGAGAAATATCGAACCTACCTGAAGGTGTTTGGCGATATCGGCTCTCGTGCGCTCTCGACCAGACAAGATTACGAGCTGTACGAAGCGATCCGCTTGCTTTCAATCGTAAAAGAAGATCCTGAGGCGACAGCCGAACAAATCCGGGAAGCGGAAGAAGACCTGGAGCGAAAAGTCAAAGCAGTGACCGTTGTCTCGGAAGCAACGAAATTGTCCCGGCTGTATTGGTGGACGGTGGAGTACGGCTTGATCGGCGATGTGAACGATCCGCAAATTTACGGAGCCGGCTTGCTGTCCTCGGTTGGGGAGAGCATGAGCTGCCTGCGAGATGACGTGAAAAAAATTCCGTTTTCCCTGGAAGCATGCGTCGAAACGGATTTTGACATTACGAAGCCGCAGCCACAGCTGTTTGTGTGCAAAAATTTTGACGAGCTGATCGATGCGGTTCAGCAGTTTGCCAAAACGATGGGACAATCGGTTGGCGGTACGAAGAGCTTGCAGGCTGCAAAGGACATGGGGCAAATCTCTACGTCTGTCTATAGCTCCGGACTGCAGGTAAGCGGGACTTTGTCCAGATTGATCCTCGATGAAGAGGGTGAGGCAGTATACCTCAATACGAGCGGCCCAAGCGCGCTTGCGATCAATAACCAGGAGCTTCCTCATCATGGAAAAGCTGCCCATGAGCACGGCTTCGGCTCTCCGATTGGCAAGCTTGATGGAGTCGATAAACCACTGGAAGCATTCACAGATGATGAGTTGCGCGCAAACGGGATCATGATCGGCCAACAGGCAACTTTGACATTTGCTTCGGGTATCATCGTTCGGGGCAACACAAGCTATCTCATGCGGCATCCCGAAAGCGGAGCCATCGTGCTGATTGGATTTGATGCGTGTACGGTTACGCTGGGGGAAGACATTCTCTTTTCAGCGGAATGGGGAACGTATGATATGGCGGTAGGAGAGCAGATCGTCTCGGTATTTGCAGGAGCAGCGGATCGTGCCACCTTTGTCATGGGAACGCACCAGCCCTCCGCCGTTCAGACAAAACGCCCCTCATATACATCGGAACAGCTGCAGATGCAACGTCTTTTCCAACAGGTGCGCTCGATCCGTGAAAGCAACAGTTGGTCTCAGGACTCCGTAGCTGCATTGGAACAGATTTATGCTGAGTTGCAAAAGTCATTCCCGCAGGACTGGCTGTTGCGTTTGGAACTGCTTGAGCTTCTGCACTCGCGTCAAGCAAATACACAATTGAAAATCCAATTGCACGAGCAACTGTTACAGCTTGCACGTAAACAGCCGGATCATACACAGTTGATTCACAATGGCATTGGCTTGGTTTTTGAAACCAAGTAAGAATCGTCTTTTTCGTGGCGCACTTTCTGATGGAAGCAGGAGGTGCGCCTATTTCTACTCCACTATCATACCACACAAGATAACAGCGTTAAAGGGGTAAAGTGAATCTTGTGAATTTTCCGGTAAAAAGTGATTCTCTTCTTTTCGGAAAGCCGCATGATCGAGTAAAATGAGATGACAACTCTTTTGGAAAAAGTTGTATTGATCTATTGTAAAGGATGGCAATGGTAGCATGGTCGAGCAAGTACGAGCATTTCTAAAAAATCAGGCTCATCAGTTGGCAATGCAGGCATTTGAAGCGATGTCAGACCCAAAGCGATTAACATTGTTGATGGTGGAAGATCGGTCCGTATCGATCCACATCATGCATCAAGCCATCCTAGATATTGCAGATACGCTCGTCAGCGGTAACCCTGCCTTCCTGCTCGAAAGTGCCAAGCACTATGCAACAATGCGCGCGCAAAGCGGCATTCCGGTACAATATGGACTGGAGCGCCTCCGGTTGATCAGGGAAAATCTGTTGAATGCTTGTCACATTTTTACACAACAGCACGCCAAGACGGTAGAGGACCGCTTGGAAGTGAGTCACATCGAACTGCGTATTTATCGATACCTGGACATGTATCTGGAGTGCTACACACTTGCTTATATCGAAGAGCAAGCTGCAGCCCGTTCGGAGCAGTCTCACGCTCAGGTGGGGAAAAGCTTTCGGGACGTGGAAGCGGCGGAGAAAGAGATTGCCGAGGTGGTCTTTCACTCCAATGATATCGGCTTGTTGCTGATCGATCGGGATCTCATTATTCGAGACGTCAATAATGCGTTTGTTGAGATGCTGCAGTTGGAGCGGGGGAACCTGCTCAACCAGAACATCGACCAAGTGCTGTCACACTTGTCGGAAATCCGCTTCTTCCGGTTGGCTGTTGAGCAGGGGACAAGCGGGCACTATGTCATCGAATATCAAGGCAAGTGGGTAACGTTTACCATCCGTCCGGTGCAATGGGATCAAGAACGCTGGGGCGCAATCGCTGTGTTTCGCAGTGTTACGCAAAGCAAGCAGTTTGAAGAGGAGCTCAGCAAGCGTGACGCGCTGGCTGCCGTTGGCCAATTGGCAGCGGGGATCGCCCACGAAATTCGCAATCCCTTAACATCGGTAAAAGGCTTCATACAGCTTTTGCGCGAGCAATTACATAATGAACAAACGGCAATGTATTTTACTGTCATTTATGGAGAAATTGAACGCATCGAGGGATTGATCAACGATGTGCTTGTTTTGGCCCGTTTTCGTGATGACAAGCTGCTTCCCGAGCACTTCGAATTGAATGAAGAGATCGAAGGTGTCGTGCGATTGCTTGAACCGGAAGCGAATCGACGGGGAATCAGTCTGGTATGCAACAAGATGACAACCAGCTCCTGGATTTTTGGGCAGAGACCGCGAATCAAGCAAGTTTTTTTGAATTTGTGCAAAAATGCCATAGAGGCTCTTGCCGAAAAAGGAACCACCGTGCAGATTACGATCTTTTCTTCCGGGGGTCAGGTGATGGCTACGGTTGAGGATGATGGTCCGGGATTGACAGAACAGGTTCTCCAGCATATGTTTGTCCCTTTTTTTACGACGAAGCAGGAAGGAACAGGGCTCGGACTGCTGATGACCAAGCGGATTGTGGAGGATCATCGGGGAAGAATCGTGCCCGACAATTCGCCGACATTGACGGGAGCCCGGTTCACAATCAGCTTCCCTGCTTCCAAGGGGCCCATGTAGGAATTGAATTGTGTCGAAACTGCAACTTCAACTCTGCAGGGCTTCCTGCCGAGTTTTTTTTTGATAC
>JBLNEJ010000232.1:0-5309 GCA_050262535.1 Clostridia bacterium | reverse complement strand
GAACAGAAGAAGTGCCAAGGGAATGCCCCTGGCGCTTTTTTTACTTGGTATGAATCTTATGCAGGTGATCCCCAATCCGGAAGCTCTCCAATCCGTTCCAATACAGTGCATCGTCCCCACCACATGGCTCCAATGAATACATCTCCTCCATTTCGCGCACATTAAGCTCAGTTGAGGAGGTGATTTCATCATGCCAAAACGCAGCAGCATTGGGAATGCAGGAGTAAACAAAACTGCTCGCGCTCCACAGAGTCCAACAACGGCTACTGAATTTGCGAGCGAAACAAACGTGGCGGAAGTACGTCGCCAAAACCAGCAATCCGCTTCTCGCGCAGCCCAGCAAAACAACCCTACTGAATAGTGGCTGAGTACAATCCCTCCATCCAACGGTGGAGGGATTTGATTTTTGCCTGCGAACTTGCCACAATGAAGGGTGAGCGTTGTGCAGGGAGTGAATGGAAATGATAGTGGGAACAGGAATTGATTTGGTTGAAATTGAGCGGATTACGGCGCTGATGGAGCGTCAGCCGAAGCTTGCCGTGCGTGTTTTGACCCGTGCAGAGCAAGCTGCAATGCCTTCTGCTCCGCGGCGGAAAGCAGAATACCTGGCAGGACGCTATGCGGTGAAGGAGGCTGTTGCCAAGGCACTGGGAACGGGAATTGGGGCCGCAATCAGCTTTCAAGATATCGAAATCGTCAAAGACGAGCTGGGCAAACCCCACCTGAAGCTTGCACCGGAAGCGCTCAAACGCTTCAAGCAGTTTGAGCACACTGAGGATGTATGCTTTCACGTCAGCATTACCCATGGAAAGCAGCACGCAATCGCGCAAGTCATCATCGAACTGCGCTAACTTGTCTGCATACTGGGACGAGAGTGGACATAGATATATATCGCATGGATTAGGAGGGACTACCTGATCGACAGTTCAGGAACGAATCGTCCGCTAGCCAACCCGGCGATCTATCATGACCATATTTCGTCAGATAAGACAAGTCCGGACAGCAGCAGGTTGCCAAATTTCCTGGGAAATTGACAGGGTGGACCTCCATTGTCGAAAACAGACAAGGAGGAGTTGAGTACACATGAGAAGAAGGGCAACATGGTTACTGCTGGTGTTGATCGTATCCCTGCTTTCAGCCGGCTGCTTCGGGACCAAAACCCCGGAGGATGTGGTAGAAGAATTAAGCAGCAACCTGAATAAAATCACCGGCTACAAATCCAGCGCGGTGCTGACGCTGCAGATGGGATCAACGCCACAAGAGTATGCTGTGGAGGTTTGGTATGCGAAACCGACCAAATATCGCGTCGCCTTGACCTCGAAGCAACGCAATATTACTCAGATTATTCTGCGAAATGATGAGGGTGTTTTCGTGCTTACCCCGCATCTGAACAAGAGCTTCCGCTTCCAGAGCGGATGGCCGGAAAACAATGGGCCGCTTTATTTGTATGAAACATTGGTCCACAGCATTGTAGAAGATAACGAACGGGTACTGAACATGGAAGACAAGCAATATGTATTTGAAGTGAAGGCGAACTACAGCGGAAACCGTTCCTTGACCAAGCAAAAAATTTGGATGACCGACGATTTCAGACCAACCCGTGCGGAAATTATGGACAACAATATGAATACGTTGGTGCAGATCAAGTTCAGCGATTTTGCTTTCAATCCGGAGTTCGACAAAGACGCCTTTGACAAGGACCGCAATATGACCAGCGCCATTACTTCAATTCCGACATTGGGGACCAACGGAAAGCCGCTCAAGCAGCCAACCAGCCAATTCGGGGTGATCGAACCGACCTATCTGCCGAAGGGGGTTCAGCAGGTTGGCATCGAACCGGTCAAAGTGAATGGCGAACGTGTTGTCGTACTGGAATACAAGGGAACGTACAACTACCGGCTGACGGAATCACGCCCGAATGCGGCTACGGTCTCCTACGAACAAGGGATGCCGCTTGATCTTGGCTATACAATCGGTGTGCTGACGCAGATGGGGGAAAACCGCAGGCTGCTGACATGGGAGCTTGACGGAGTTGAATTCCAGCTAAGCGGAGACTTGCCGGAAGAGGAAATGGTCAAAATCGCGGAATCAACCTACGGATTAGGCGGGAAATAAGAATGAGCGGTACCTCTGCCAGATAAGCGGCAGAGGTTTTTGTTTGAGTCGGCAGCATTTACGCCAATTCGTGAGCATTCCAGATAATTCCAAAGCTAATCTGGAACGCATATCGTTGTCATCGCTTTCATGAGGAAAAGCGCGTGTTTTCAGACGTGGAAGCCGTTTGCGGCAAATCAAATGGAAAATTATAATAGAAACAAGTGGATACGTAAAGAAAAATGTTTTTCGTTTCAAATCGAAAGCTCTCATCAACGCAAAGCAGACGATGAATCAATCATTCAACGCTATGATCTTTGCGAAAAAATCGAACTTTTACCTGTTACATCACCAAGCCCAAAAACGAATCGATCGTAACGGCTTTGATAGGGAGCGTCTCAAGGAGGCGTATGAATATGGCGACGATTGTCGAGATGATCGCAGTCTTGTTCCGTTGGAATACTCGTCAGTAACCTGTGTGAAAGCCGTATCCACTGCAATTCAAAAGCGATGCCCAGAGTCTTGATGGCTCTGGGTTTTTTGTATGCTTATCTGTCTTCCAACTCAAAATTATAAAAAAACTCTTTCATTTTTGGAGAAGAGCGATTATGATATGGTCATTGGATACAACGTTGTATACAATTTGGTATTTAATAGAGGTGGTGTTATGTATTTAATTGAAATATTCAAATGGAGTTGTGCTACACATCGCAGAGAAAGAGGGACTAGGAATGGAGAAGGTTGAACTGCTGTATCTGTCACAAGAAGAAGTAATCCAGCTCGGGCTGGGCATGGCGGAAGTGATTGACATCATTGAGCAGGTGCTGGCCGAGCACGGCAAGAAGGCGGTTGAACTCCCGCCAAAGCCAGGTGTGCATCCAATCAAAAATACATTCATTCATGCCATGCCCGCATTTATTCCGGCGATGGATGCATGCGGAATCAAATGGGTAAGCGGTTACCCAGACAATTACAAGCACGGGCTTCCGCAAATTCTGGGGTTGCTTGTCCTCAATGACGTGAATACAGGTGTGCCGACAGCGATCATGGATTGCCGGTGGATCACTGCCGTACGCACAGCAGCGGTTACGGCGGTCACGGCAAAATATTGTGCCCGCAAAGACTCGGAAACAGTTGGCCTGATTGGAGCAGGTGTACAAGGACGCTTTCACATCCTCGCATTGAAAGAAGTGCTGCCAAACCTCAAACAGGTCAAGGTATACGATATTCGCGAGGAAGCAGCGGATGATTACGTGGCGGTCATGAGCGAGAAGACTGGTCTGGAAATCGTTAAAGTAACAAGCCCGCAAGCAGCGGTTGTCGACAGCGACATTGTGATCACCGCATCCCAAAGCTTGCCGAAGCCGATCATCGAGTTTGAGTGGCTGAAGGAAGGGGTATTTGGAGTAGGGTTGGAGTCCGGCAAAGCGTGGGGCGCCAGCATTCAGCTCATGGACAAGTTTGTTACTGATGACTGGGACCAAACCCAATATTTTGCCAAGATCGGCGCATTTCCGGGCGGATTGCCCGCAAGCTACCATGAGATTGGCGAAATTGTGCTCGGCAAGCGTGCTGGCCGGGAGAACAGCCGGGAAAAAATCATTGCCTGCAACGTCGGTATGGCAACGGAAGATGTGGCAGTCGGAACGAAATTGCTGGAGTTGGCCATCAACAAAAAGGTCGGTACGACGCTGTCCTTGATGGAAAAGCAAACCGCTCTCATCTGATTGGTGCATGTCCTAGAGAGCAAGGTTTGACAAGCGCAAGCCACCGGCTTTACACTGTATTTGACGAATTGTATCCAAAAATCAAATACAGGATTGTGTAAGGAGCCGTTCACAATGAAAAAAAACGAAAAGGTCTCTTTGGAAGAATACGTATACGAAGAAATCAAAAAAGCGATCTTAAACCGCAAAATCCCACCGAAAATGCAACTGAATGAAGAGCAGCTTGCTGAAGTTTTCAAGGTCAGCCGAACGCCGATCCGCAACGTGCTGCGCAGGCTTCAATATGAAAAGCTGGTCCAGATCATCCCGAACAAGGGCGCCTATATTTATGAGCCGACGATCGAGGAGATCGAGGAAGTGTTTTACTTGCGCACGGTGCTGGAGCTCGAAGCCGTCAAGCTTGCCTGCAAGGTTGCCACGAAGGAACAGCTTGACGAACTGGACAAGCTGACCTATTTGGAAGAGCAGCTGTACAAGCAAGGTGAATACGGAAACGCCTTGCCGATTACGACCAATATTCATCTGGGCATTGTGGAAATGAGCGGTAACAAGCTGATGCTGGAATATTGCAATGAGCTGTGCAACCTGACCAACGTGTTCTTGGCCTTTTACGACAGCGTCAAGACGGAAAGTCCGTTGGCCCCGTGTGAGCACCGCAACATCATTGCCGCGATTCGTGAAAAAGACGAGGAGAAAGCGGTCAGCCTGTTCATGGACCATTTTTCACGAGTGAAAAGCTACCTTCGCTACAACCACAAAGACAATCCGATCAATCTGGCCGAAATCTTTCAGCCCTACAAGCAAACATAGAAAATGAGCTGGCCGATTGCTCCGAAATGAACAAACATATTTTTGACAGGCGGGTGTTCATACATGAAAAAATGGAAATCGATTGTTGCCGGTGCACTGATCATCGGTTTGGTCTCTGTCATCACAGCGTGCTCGAGCGAAACGTCGTCTCCAGCCGGGAAAGACGGAGAATCGGGCTATTTGCAAAAAATTAAGGAAGCCGGCTTCATCCAGGTTGGTTCTACGCCGACAGGTCCTCCCTTTACCTTCCTGAATCCGAAAACGAATGAGATTGAAGGGCTGATGGTGGATGTCGCCCAGAAAATCGGTGATGAGCTTGGCGTCAAGGTGCAAATCAACCCGATGACCTTTGCCAGCTTGATTCCCGCGATCGAAGCGGACAAGATCAACATGATTTCTGCGGGGATGCAAAAATCCGAGGAACGGGCCAAGGTCATCGACTTCTCCATTCCCGTCTACTCGTATGGGGAAACGATTGTTGTCGCTAAGGATAACGATTCGATCAAAAGCCTCGACGACCTGAAAGGGAAGAATGTAGGCGTGCAGGAGGGCGGCCTTTATTTCCAAAAGCTGAAGGAGCATCCGGAAATTGTGAGCCAAGGCTACAAATCCACATCCGACATGGTGGCGGAGCTGAAAAACGGACGGATCGATGCTTTCCTCGGGGATTACCCAATC
>JBLNEJ010000231.1:0-6860 GCA_050262535.1 Clostridia bacterium | reverse complement strand
ATCTTGTCTTTTTTCATTTTCGCCGATTCCTGAACGTCAACGCCGATGACTTGCAGACGGCCTTCGCGCCTGCCGATTTTCAGTTTGACATCCTGGTAAAGCTGGCGGGTCGGCATGACCGCCTCCACACCCTCGATGCTCTTGAGCTCCAGCACCGCATCGTAGTTCAGCTTCTTCACCTTGTCGGGCGGAATTTCTTTTTGTGTCTTTTCATCCCAAAACATCGGGGCTACTTCCATCTCGGTCAGGTTCCCGAACCGCTCCAGGCTTTTGACCGCACTCTCCTTCAGCCCGAGGCTGAGTGAAATCATGGCAACGATCGCGGCGGTACCGATCATGACACCGATGGACGTCAGGACGGTCCTCAGCTTCATGCGCCACAGATTTCGCCAGACAATCCGCAATGAATCTAATAATTTCAATTCTCCCACACCTTCTTACGCATTTGCGGCTATGCCAGCATGCTTTCCTTCTGAATGACACGACCGTCCTTGAGATAAATGACACGGTCGGAATTCTGCGCGACCCCTTGATCATGGGTAACGATGACAAACGTTGTCTTGTGCTCGCGGTTCATGTTACGAAGCAGGACCAAAATTTCTTCCTCGGTCGCACTGTCCAGGTTGCCCGTCGGTTCGTCCGCCAGCACGATGCTCGGATTCGAAACCAATGCGCGGGCAATGCTGACCCGCTGCTGCTGTCCGCCGGAGAGTTCATTCGGCCGGTGCTTCATCCGCTCACCCAGACCGACCATCTCCAATATTTCCGTGGCCCGCTTGATTCGGTTGCGCCTGCTTTCTCCCAAGAAAACGAGCGGCAGCTCGACATTCTCCAACGCTGTCAGATTGGGCAACAGGTTGAACGACTGGAAGACGAAGCCCATGCACCTGCGTCTGAAGAGGCAAAGCTGGTTCTCGTTGTAGCGTGAAATCTCCTCGCCGCTGATAAAGATCTTGCCCTCATCCGGGCGGGTCAGCCCTGCGAGCAGGCTTAGCAGCGTCGATTTTCCCGAGCCGGACGTACCGCACAGGGCAACGAATTCCCCATTGTTGATATGCAGCCCGACATCATAAAGAACTGGCACCTTCAGCTTGCCTGTTCCGTAGCTGTGGTTGATTCCTTCCACGGTTATTTCTCCTGATTGATTGCTCATCTGCCACACCCCATACTGCGTCAACAGCGTATTTTTTCCATCTCTGTAAGTATGACGAACAAATTTCATTTCGGTTTCACCCTTTTGGGGGTGTCAATCGATTCGTCTTAAAAGGTATCGTATACTTGATAAAAGATAGTCGTATCAAAAGTGGGGGTTGATTTTTTGCATTTTGTCAAACGCTTGCTCGGACTGTTTCTTCCCTACAAAATTCAATCCATGCTCCTTATTTTTGCACTGCTGATCGATCTGGCTGTCGATACACTTCTGCCACTCAGCTTCAAGTTCGTCATTGATTATGCAATCGTACCGCAGAATCATGGCAATCTTGTGATGATTCTGGCTCTGCTTGTTTCTGGAGCCACCCTCGCCTCCTTGACCGGAGTATACCGGGAAAAGCTGTACGCCACCATGAGCTCTTCGATCAACAGAGATTTGCATCTCACGTTATTTGCTCAGCTCCAACGGCTGTCCATGGATTTTTTTGCCCGAACCAAAGCGGGTGATATACTCGCGCGGTTCAATACCGACCTCTCCTCGGTCAATAACCTGATTTTGCTGCTTCCCTATGGGGTTTTGTCATTCATCGGCCTGATCGTCAACGTATGTATCCTTTTTATCCTGCAATGGAAGCTGGCAATATTCGCTGTCATCGGCTTGCCTCTTTGCCTCATTGGACCAAAACGATTGGGCAAGCGTGCTGCTGAATCAAGCTATCAAGTAAAGGAGGAGCAGGCAGAGGTTACTGCAATCGTACAGGAAAACATAATGGCACAGCCCGTGATTAAGGCCTTTGGGTTGGAGAAGAGCATGCTTTCCCGTTTTTCTGCAAAAATGCTGCGGTTTTTGAAGGTGTCGGCAACGGCAAATTTTTATACGTTCCTGATCGATCGCACGACCAATATCGGGATTCTCGTCTTGCATTTGATCGCGGTTTGCATCGGTTCTGTGCTGGCGTTTCAGGGCCATTTGTCCCTGGGCTCCTTGCTGGCTTTCAATTCCCTTCTGATCAGCATCAGTCACTTGATCACGGCTGTCACCTGGATGGCGCCTCAAGTCGTGGATGCAATGGCTGGCTTGAAGCGAATTGATGAATTGCTTGATGAAATGCCAAGCATCGCCGATAAGCAGGAAGCTGCGACAGCCCAGGCAGTGCCAGTCGCTGAACCTGCAGGGATTCAGTTCGTCGATGTTTGCTTTCGCTACAGCCCGGAACAAAGAGGCTTAACGGACGTGAATCTGTTTATCCCGCAGGGCCACTTCGTCGCCTTTGTTGGCGGCAGCGGTTCAGGCAAAAGTACGATGATCAACCTGCTGATGCGCTTTTATGAGCCGATCTCAGGAAGCATCTTTGTCAACGGTGTCGATTACCGCAACATTCGTTTGGAAACGCTGCGCGCACAAATCGGAATCGTTTTTCAGGAAAATATGCTGTTTGATACCTCCATCCGTGAAAATATCCGAATGGGTAATCCTGATGCTTCAGATGCCGAGATTGAAGAGGCCGCGAAAGCTGCGGAAATCCATGATTTTATCCTGACTCTTCCGGATGCTTATGAAACGCGGGTTGGCGAACGGGGCAGCCGTCTTTCCGGCGGACAACGGCAGCGGATTGCAATCGCTCGTGCTTTGGTGCGGAATCCTGCGATTCTGGTTTTAGATGAAGCAACGTCAGCGCTCGACCCTGCTACTGAAGAAGCGATCAACAAAACGATTGAACGAATCCAGGGAAGCCGCACGATCATATCCGTCACTCATCGCCTTGCTTCTGTGGAACGTGCCGACCACATCTACGTATTGGATCAAGGGAATCTGGTCGAGAGGGGCACGCATGGACAGCTGCTTGCGATTGAAAACGGATTTTACAAACATTCCTGGCAAAAGCAGAGCGGGTTCTCCTTCAGCGACGATGGCTTCACTGCTGAAATTAAACCGGAACGCCTGCTTGCAATCCCGCTGCTTGCCAAATTGGACACATCGTTTCTTACTGAGATTTCCCAGTACTTCGTGACGGAGTCGTACGGGAAGAATCGAATTGTTTTGGAGGAGGGTGAGCCGGGAGACAAGTTTTATATGATTGTTCGCGGTAAGGTTGAAGTGCTAAAAAGCCGTGGTACAAATGAGCAGGAACAGGTTGCCGTATTAAGTGACGGTGATTTCTTTGGAGAGATTGCGCTGTTGCACGATGTCCCGCGCTCAGCCACGATTCGCACGGTCACGCCCGTTGTGCTGATCACGCTGCAGCGCGGCTTGTTCCAACGTCTGTTGCACAAAGCTCCACATCTGCGCGAATTATTGATGAATCGCGAATTAAAATAATCTCTATCTTCTGAGGTGAGCGCAGCAAACCGGCAGGAGAGTTCCTACCGGTTTTTCACACGCTCGTAATATATGTTGAGAATGGAGTCAAGCTCTGCGGAACCGCTGGCCACCGCATCTACTTTCGCTTTCCATTCCGGTTTGACCAGATGCTGCAATGGCTGCTCAACATAATGGAAATTGGTAAAAGCCTCACCGGCAATCCGGTCCCACAGCTTGTAATATCGCAAAAAATCGTCCGGCATAACGCGAACGCGGTCAGTCCCCGGCTCGGGAAAGCAATCAAAGGGTACTTCCAGATTCAGCGTACCATAGTCATCGGTCAGCTCTTCGCCAGGATAAATATCGCGTGCAGCCAACTCCAAATCATAAGCTGTCCCGACGCAAGTGGCGTGAAAGCTATGATTCACATATTTGCCGATATCCCAGCAAAGAACGTATTGCCCGTGCTGGTTGCGATACGAGTATTTGAGGATGGGTGGTTTGCGTAAAGCATCCAGCTTCTCGACTGCTTCCGATTCAATAATCTGGTCCAAATCATCAAGAGCCCAGACAATCGTGCCCTTCGGAATGAATTGTGTAGCAAAAACTCCGTAACCAATCTTGTCATTTATGTACCTGAGTTCAGTATGCGGGTGCATCATCGACTTGACCACTCCAATCTGCAATATCCTATATCGTAGCAACAAGTCTACAGACCCACATGTCCCTAAATAGGTAAAAAACCGAGTTCAGTCTCCTTGCGGGACTTGAACTCGGTCTGATGTGACTTTACCTGTTTATTGCGCTGTCGCTCTTGCCACCGTCACCTGATCCTCGACTACATCAACCAATACACCGGTTACGCCTGCTTCATCCAGAATCAGATCGACAATCCCGTCCTCCACCTTCTCCTGAATGACTCTGCGCAGCGGTCTTGCCCCGTATGCGGGATCATACCCGAGCTCCGCCAGCTTCTGTTTCGCTGCGTCGGTTACAGTTACCGCAATGCCTTGTTTGCCGGCATTCTCGATGACCTCGCCCAGCATCAGCTCGACGATTTGCAGCAGATGCTCCTGCTCCAGACTGTTGACCGTGATGACACCGTCAATCCGGTTGAGGAATTCCGGACGGTAGTGCTGTTCCGGCATGGTCGAGTTGCTCGTCATGATGATAATCGTATCCTTGAAGCTGACCGTTCGACCGTGGCTGTCCGTCAGACGTCCGTCTTCGAGTACTTGCAGGAACATGTTCTGGACATCGGGATGCGCCTTTTCCATTTCATCCAGCAGCAGTATGCTGTATGGCTTACGGCGAACCTGCTCGGTCAGCTGTCCTGCCTCCTCGTGACCGATATAGCCTGGAGGCGAACCGATCAGCTTGGAAACGGTGTGCTTCTCCATGTATTCGCTCATATCGAGGCGAATCAGGGCCGTTTTGTCGCCAAACATTTCTTCAGCCAAGGTGCGCGTCAGCTCCGTTTTCCCTACACCGGTTGGTCCAAGGAAGAGGAAGGAGGCAATCGGACGGGTCTGGTTGCGCAACCCTGCACGGCTGCGGCGGATCGCCTTGGCCACGCGCGATGTTGCTTCTGTTTGCCCGATGACCTTGGCATTCAGTCGCTCAGCCAACGTTTGCAGCTGATTTTGTTCGGCTTCTTGCAGGCGGCGGACCGGGATGCCTGTTTTTTGCTCGACAATCGCCTGAATTTCTTCGACCGTCACGCTTGCCTGCGGTTTTCTGTCGTTGTTCGCCAGACTTTCCAGCTTCTCCAGCTTTTGCTCCAGAATCACTTCCTCCTGGCGCAGCTTCGCGGCTGTCTCATAATCCTCCTTGCCTGCAGCAGCCAGCTTTTCCTTGCCGATCTCGGTCAGACGCTGGCGCAGCTTCTCCACATCGTCGGTGTCGCCGCTGTTTCTCAGGTTGACCTTGGAGCCTGCCTCATCCATCAGGTCGATTGCTTTGTCAGGCAGGTAGCGGTCCTGGATATAGCGCTTCGATAAGGTGACGCACGCTTCAAGTACGTCATCCGGGTACGATACCTGGTGGTATGCCTCGTATTTGGAACGCAAGCCCTTCAAGATTTCAACCGCTTCCTCGGCAGAAGGCTCCTTGACGATAATGGGCTGGAATCTGCGCTCAAGAGCCGCATCCTTTTCAATCTCGCGGTATTCCTTCAGTGTGGTTGCACCGACAACCTGGAGCTCACCGCGTGCAAGCGAGGGCTTCAGAATGTTACCGGCGTCCATCGAGCCTTCCGTTTTTCCTGCCCCTACCACCTGATGAATCTCATCGATGAACAAAATCTTGTTCTTCTGGGCTTGCAATTCCTTCATCAGCTGCTTCATCCGCTCTTCGAACTGTCCACGGTAGGATGTACCGGAGAGCAGGGATGCGACATCCAGGGAAATGACTTCCTTGTTCAGCAGCTTCGCTGGTACATTCCCCTCTGTAATTCGCAAAGCCAGCCCTTCCGCAATTGCGGTCTTCCCTACACCTGGCTCACCGATCAGCACAGGATTGTTTTTGTTCCGGCGGTTCAAAATCTCGATCACCTGGTCGATTTCACTGTCACGTCCGATAACCGGATCGATCAGCCCTGTTTTTGCAAGCTGTGTCAAATTTCGTCCGAACTCTTTCAGAACGCTTTTTCCTTCTGTCCCTTCATCCGTTTGCAAGCTGCATGCTCCGGCTCCCTGCCCTAAGCCAGCCGACTGAGCGTGCTGGGTCGGGTCGGCAAACCCGAACAGATTCGGCGAGAATGCTCCGCTAAACGCTTCCTTTCTCACTTCACGTGCACAATCCTGGCAAACACGGAGCTCCTGTTTCTTTCCATTCACGGTCAATTGCAGGAATACTTGCGCCTCTTGTTTTTGGCAACGTACGCATTTCATTCGCATCCATCTCCTTATCGATCTCGATAGTTTGACTTTGACTATCTTTGATCTTTTTCTTACCTTTATCTTACCTCCCAGCCCGAGTGGATGCAACGGTATATTTTGACCTTTTTTGACCTTTTAGAGATGCGGGAACGGATTCTCGGTCTTCCGCTTTCCCAATCTACGTTTTTCGGCTTTTTTCGTACATTTTTGCTTGTTTGCAAAACAAGCATCTGACCATTCACATTCGTCCAAGAACAGCACTTCTGTTTGACATATTGTGTAATGATCCTGAATAGCAAGTGAGGTGAACCAATCGTATGGACAGCCGTACCCTCCGTCTTTCCCTCTTCTCTCAAAAGAAATTTAAGGGGCGCCGCATTCGAATCAAGCGTGGCGGTATTGCCATTCGTGATTTTGATGCGTTTCAGTTTAACAACAAGCTTTCCAGTTTTCGCATTCGCAGTCATCGGCAGCGGGATCTTGTCACATTGGTACTTTTTTCAGCCGCTAACTACCAAGGCAAATTC
>JBLNEJ010000230.1:0-8629 GCA_050262535.1 Clostridia bacterium | reverse complement strand
CAGGTTTTACCAGATGCGTGCGATTGCGCAGCAGGGTAATGATCATATCGAACATATTGATGAACCAGACAGGTATCGCCAGAACGGCCAACGCGAGCGGGTCATCGTTATGTGTTGCAACGGCCAGCAGAAAGCCGAGAAAAATGAGACCAAAAAAGGTTAGCGCATACACGAGCGCTCTGACGTAGCGCTGTAGATAGAAATGGACTGCCCCTGGAATGAAGGACAGAAAAAATGCGGCCATGGCACTTTTATTCACGGACAGAACCTCCTTTGATCGATGGGTGAATGAGATTGAGCAGGGATGCGGTTTTTTTCATCAGCTGATCCGAGACGGAACGCTCCTGCTTGACAAACGAACTCGTGTTCCATTCTGCCGACTTCCGAACGATTTGCGAAAAGGCGCCTGACGACATAAGCAGTAGGGTGATGCAGGCCGCGGCCGTATAATGGAACCATACCTGCCGAAAGAACGGTCTTGCTTTGATCAGGGGCGTTGCAGCCGGTTGATGCGACTGGGACGTCTCTGTTGCGTCCACATGTTCCACACACTCCGGTCCACTAGGCAAATGCGCTTCGTCCAGGCATTCCATGTATAAACCAAGGCATTCATCGCACGTATACAGATGGTCTTCGTACTGCTCCCTTTCCGTTTCCGGGAGTTGGTTGGTCATATAAGCAAGCCATTGGCTCTTGGTCTTGTGATGCGCTTGCGTCATTGCTCCTCCCTCCAGTTCCTTCGCATCCACTGCTTTGCCCGATACAGCGCCGACTCTACTGTTTTCGTGGCCACTCCTGTTTCCTCGGCAATTTCCTTGTACGATTTTCCTTCGAAATAATAGGAATAGATGGCTCGTCGATGGCTGACTGGCATTTCATGCAGCGCGTTGTAAAGCCGTTCCTGCTCTTCCTTTTGCAAGAGCGGCGTTTCTGCATCCGTCTCGGATGCAACGAGCGGCATCACGGCTTCCATCTGTTCCTGCAGCTCTTCTCGTCGTCGCCGCTGCTTTCGCTTCCAATCGATCGCTTTGTTGATGGCGATCCGGGTTATCCACGTTTTGAACCCTTGTGACCGGTAGTCAGGGAGGGACAGAAAGATTTGGATGAAAACCTCCTGTGTCACATCTTCCGCATCCTTTGCATGATGCAGCACCGAGTAGACAACCTGATAAAGATGAGCGCGGAAGGTTTTCTCGAACAAGCGAAAGGCCTCTTCATCGCCTGCAATCATTTCCTCGATGTGGTGATCAACAAAAATCGGTCTCTCCTCCTCTCTCACATCAATAGACGAATGTCCTTGCAAAAAACCCTGCAGCTTTTTGAAAATATGTTTCCCGAACTTTCGTGATCAAGTAGAAAGACAGGAACGATCACGGAAAAGTCACAGGTAAAAAAACAAAAGCCCTTTCTCCTGCACGCAGCAAGAGAAAAGGCTTTCGTTGATTAGTCATTCAAAGCGTTGTATACGTTCGCTTCACCAGCTCCGAACAGCTGGTCTGTTCCTTTCTTACCCATGTCTTCTGCCGTTTGCTTGATCAAATTGGTCAGCTGCGCCGGAGTCAAATCCGGGTTGGCTGCCTTGAGTACTCCCGCAATTCCTGCTACTTTGGGGGATGCCATGGAAGTACCGTGCAGAAGGGCATAGCTTTTCAGGTTGGAGGTGAAGTACGAATCAAGATAAGTCGGCCACGTGCTGAGTGTGCGGTAGTGGAAGTCGCGCTGGTTCAAATCTCTTGTCTCATCATAGACCGGACCGTTATCTCCACCTGGTGCTGCCACGTCGATGGAACGGGTTCCGTAGTTGGAGTAGAACGCGATTTTCTTATCCGACCATTGGTTCGAGGAGGATACGGTAATCACTCCCGGAAGTTGGCCTGGTACTTCACGAGCTGCCCCTTTGTAAGTGACACCGAGGTATCCGTACGCGGCGTTCATGTAATCGGTAATTTCCGTCGGGTTGTTGAGATTCAACGACTCGTTTCCGGCCGCCACCACGATGGTTACGCCTTTATCGACCGCGTATTGGATGGCACGTTTCCAGACCAGAATGTCAGCCACGTCACTGTATGATCCTCCTTGGTAGGAGTAACGGGAGATGGCATCGAATCCGCCGATTGACATGTTGATGACGTCTACTTCATCATCTGCAGCCTGGATGATCGCATCAGCGATCCAGGATGTAGGAGCGCCCTGTCCCTCAGGGAACACACGATATACCCGGAGTCCCAAATTCGGCCCGACCCCTTTGACCTTTCCGTTCCCTGCGATGGACCCGGCTACATGCGTACCGTGTCCGTCACGGTCTTTAATATCGTCCGGGTCGCCGGTTTCACTTGCATCAATGCCTGCCGGAACGAAGTTCATTCCACCGAGCAGGTTGCCCTTCAAATCGGGATGATCCGGGTCAATGCCGGAATCGATTACACCTACGACAGCCTTATGTTCATTCTCCGTTCCACCCGTTTCGATGTCATAGGACTCCCCGTTGTTCGTTACACGCTTGATATCCCACTGGTAATCCCAGTAGCTGTCAATGTCCTCAGGCTGTGGGATGTCGGTTACAGGTTGCCCATCCGCTGCGGATTGGTCGATTTTTTTGTAGTCGAGCTTGTGGCTAAACTCAAGGTTGGCCGCCTTTACGCCACGGACGCCTTCCAGGTTATTCAGGAAGTCTTTGTCAGTCGATGCGACCTCCAGACTGCCGATCTCCGGCAAAGCGCGCACAACTTCTCCACCCGCTTTCCCGATGATTTCCTCATAGTTGTCCGGGAGGTTTTTCTGGAACGCCACAAGGTACGTCTTGGAGCTAGAGGCAGAAACGAGGCCGCCTGCACCCGCAAAAAGACTCGCTGTCAGCACTCCACTTAAAACCGCGTAAACAAGTTTGTGTTTCAAATAGACATCCTCCTTTAAATTGGAATAAAATACCTATTCAGTTTTCTTCAGCAAAACCCTTTGTATTGATCAATACTATTTATCGCAAATAAAGACAAGATATTCCTTTTTCACCCATTATTATTCATAAAAATACCGAAAGACGCGGGTTCTCAGCATCCCCGCGCCTTTTGTTCGAATCTATTTTTGCAAAACGTCATTTCAAACGCAATAAGCATCAGCTACGCTTTCCGTCCGTCGCGGATCAACCAGGTCAGCCACTGCATCGTACAGATTGGGTGGATATTCGGCCAGCCGATGGCACAGGTACAAATACCACTCCTCCCCATAAGGGATATAGACACGGGCTTTGCTACCAGCCTCTCTGAACCGTTTCAATCGCTTCGGCTGAATCCCATGGAGCATCTCGATCTCCACATGTGGCAGTAGATGCAGCCCATCTTCCTCCACTTTGCTCAGGATCAGCTCGTCATGTGTCGCAATAGAGATCCGTCGCCTGGCTGCTGCTGCCGTCTTGATCATGTTCAGATAGCGCTCATTCAGCTCTACCGAACGTTGTAACGCAACATCCCGTGATTCGGCGAACGCACCTTTCACAAGACGAATTGCGCCGTCTCCCTCCATGACGGCCTGCAAATCATCTGTCGAACGATGCTGTTGGGCTTGCAGGGTGATCCCCAATACTCCCGGAAAATCAGAAGCCGTTCGCCTGTACACTTCCAGAATCGCTGAGGTTTTCACAGCTTCCTCCGCACTGATCATCAGCGTAATCTGCTTTTGGCTGGCCAGCGCCGCCAATTCACTCAGCTGCTGATAGGCAACGTTCCTGTCCACATTCAAGCCGATATGAGAGAGATCAAACGAGATTGTCGTTTCTGTCGAGATCGCCGCCGCGATCTGGATCAATTGCAAACATTCGTCTTTGACCGCCCGGCACCGTTCGATTGTCTCCGTATTTTCACCGATGTACTCCAAGGAAACATTGTACCCGGCAGAAAGAAAGCGCTGCGCGATCGGAACGACTTCCTCTTTCGTTTCGGCTGGAACATACCGACTGGCTGCCCTTCGCAGGAGCGGATACAGTTCAGAATGTTGCACACAGGCCTTGAGCTGCAGGTCTCGTGCGATCGTTTTTAATGCCAGGGCTGCTTGCTCCCCCTCGTTGTTCTTCATTTTTTCCTTCCCCCTTCCACTGCTGTACTCTACAATACAAGAAGGAAGTGGTTCGCTGTAGAACCACTTCATAACCATTTTGATAGGTCCACTTTTCAAGGGGGTGCGATACATGTTTCTTACGATTGATCGGACGTTGGCTGTTCCCCTAATTCGGCAAATCTTTGAACAAATACGCCATCATATTTTGACAGGAGAATGGAAAGCCGGTGACAAGCTGCCTGGATCACGCCAATTGGCTCAAACGCTTGGTGTTTCACGCAATGTTGTCGTGGAAGCATACGAGCTGCTATTGGCGGAAGGCTTCATCGAAGGGAAGCATGGAGCAGGCACGTTTGTCAGTGCCGGGGCGTTCCTGGAGCAAGTAGCGGAAAAAACCCCCGATTCCCTCCCGCCGTTCGCAGAAACGGTCATGAAAACAGAAGGAGAGATGATTGATTTTCGTTCCGGCATTCCCGATCTTTCCCTTTTTCCCCGGCGCACGTGGGCTCGTCTGCTGCAAAATGCCTCCTTGACCGCCGATGACGAATCATTCGGCTACGGAAAGCCGGAAGGGCGCATGGAGCTACGGAGTGCCGTCTGCTCCTACTTGCGTCGTATCCGAGGTGTTCACTGTATCCCTGATCAGGTGGTCATCACGTCGGGAACGACCCAGGCCATTACGCTCGCAGCCAGGCTGCTTTTGACCTCTGCTGACCACGCGGTGATTGAAGACCCGATTACCCGCGATATTTATACGATGATTGCGGCTACCGGTTGTCGCTTGCATCCGATTCCGGTGGACGAGCTTGGCTTGTGTACCGAGCAGCTGCCTCAAGACGTGGAGCCGCGTCTCATTTTTACGACACCGTCCCATCAGTTCCCTTTGGGCGGGACACTCTCCATTCAGCGCCGTATCCAGCTGATTCGGTATGCCCGCCAAACCGATGCCTATGTGGTCGAGGACGATTATGACAGCGAGTTTCGTCATTTCGGCGCACCTGTCAGCTCCTTGCAAGGCTTGGCACCCGAACGGGTCATCTATATCGGGACCTTCAGTAAAATCCTCTCCCCTGCGCTACGCATCGGATACCTGATTTTGCCGCCAGCCCTTGTTGAACGCTGCCGCGAGCTGAAATGGTTCACCGACTTGCACAGTCCGCCACACCCGCAACTCGCACTGGCCCAATTTCTGGAGGACGGCAGCCTGCAGCGGCATATCGTGCGTATGAAAAAGCGTTATTTGAAAAGACGGGATACGCTGATCGAAGCATTGGAAGCCGCTTTTGGGAAAAACGTCGGCATCATGGGTGCTTCCACCGGGATGCATCTGGTGGCAGCTTTTGCCAAAATGACCTTCGATTCCCGGCTGTTGCAACGTGCTGCAAGGGCCGGGGTCTCGCTCTATCCGGTTGAGTGGCATGCGATACGTAAAGGAAAGCATCTCAACAAACTGATTTTTGGATACGGCCACCTGGAAGAAGCGATGATACAGGAAGGAATTTCACGGCTCAAGCACGTATTGGAAGAGGAACGATCTTTCTATTCGTGAAACACAGCATTCACATACCAGTAGGGAAAGAAGGATTCCGCATGGACATTTATCAAGCCACGATGCAAGACCTGGAAGGCGTCACTGAACTGTTTGATCTGTACCGTATGTTCTACAAGCAAACCTCCGACCGTGACGCTGCGAAAGCGTTTCTGCATGAACGGCTGACGAAAAACGATTCCGTCATGTATGTTGCGGTCGAAAACGGGGTATATCTCGGGTTTACCCAGCTTTATCCTGTCTTTTCCTCCGTCTCGATGAAACGTTTGTGGATCCTGAATGATCTGTATGTAACCGAAGCGAGCAGAAAAAGAGGGGTTGGCAAGCGCTTGATGGACGCAGCGATGCAGTTGGCAAAAGACACAAACTCGAAAGGCTTGAAGCTGCAAACTGCAATCGACAACGTTACGGCCCAAAGCTTGTACGAAGCAAATGGGTGGGTAAAGGATGATCAGTTCTTCTATTATGTGAAAAATGTGTAAGCTCTCCAATCGACAGCAGGCCCTTTGGGCTTGCTGTTTCTTCGTCGCTACGGATGTCTGTTTGGGGAACGGTTTAGAGGGCTGCCACATACAGTAAGTCAGGTGCATTTTGTGAGGAGGAGGAAAGATGGAGAAAAACGACAAGCAAATTCCCCAATCCCAGCAGCTGCAACTGATTGGACTTGTTCTCACAGTAATTGGCTCTGTCCTCTCGCTTGTTGGTTATTATGAGGAATTGCGCAGTGAATCTGGCGGTGGCAAAGGAAACCGGTAAAGGAACGTACACGAATGATCTCGCGAAAGCGGATCATTTTTTGATTTGGATGGGGTCCATTTCAAGATCGCCCGCTTTAGCGGTATGAAGGAAACTCCACATGGTGTGCCCCTTGCAATAGCAGGTTTTTTTTTACCTGTGGTACAATGGAGAGGTACATAGGTGAAAGGCGGTGGTGTCTATGAAACATTTTTGGATCGTTGCAATCATTTTTTGCGCATGCTGGGTTCTGTTCGGTTTATGGAACCTTTTTCAAGCGTACTCTCTTGCCGCTACCCTTGATCATCAGGCTTTGATTCTGGTTGTTTGCATGCTGTGCACATTTGTTACGTCTCTATCACAATTACGAAAATACCGCACGGAAGGTTGAGTTGTACTGCCTTTCGGATATCTGGAGGTTATTCATGCACATTTCGTTTACAGGTATTCCCTCATATGTTGGCGCACTATACTCCGGGGTGGAAATCGCTCCACAGGCGCTCCGCTCTGCCGGATTGCTTGAACGGTTGAAGCAGGACGGATTTTCGGTCACCGATCATGGCGATCTCAGACAAGGAGAAATCGCTGTACGCCACAATATCCCGCCGGTTCGCAACTGGCCAGCACCGCGAATCCTTTGGGACGCAATCCGAAGCGATTCATCCCGCAACTGGTTTTCCCCTGACGCCGTTGAGGTAATCGCGGGCGGAGATTGCAGCATCATCGTTGGAACCTTTCAAAAGTTGTGCGAACAGTACGGAACGGCGGCCCATATGATCGTCATCGATGCTCACTTCGACGGTGTCATTCCCCGCGTTGACAAATGCCTGGGGGCTGCCGCCTCCGGCTTGTGGTTTTTGCGCAATGACAGCCTGCTGTGGAGCAATCCGTTTGCTGTCTCCCCCAGCCAGATTCATGTCATCGGGTGCCAGCAAACCCCGGACAACACGTTCGGGACTGAAGTGACTTCCCTGGAACAAATGCGGTTGCAGGGAGTTCGAGAAGCGGTACGTTCCTTACTGCAAACATTGCCGTCTGATGCAAAAATCATGCTTCATTTCGATGTCGATTGCATCAAGAAGGATGACATGCCAGCAGCCTATTCTCCAAGCGAGCAAGGCTTTACGCTGCATGAGAGCAGCCTTTTGCTTCAAGAACTGTTTGCTGACCGCCGTGTGCTCGGGATTGAAATCACGGAATTCTCTGCACTCCATGATCGCAATGGGCTGAGTGCTGCTGCGATCACCGGTCTTTTGGCAACTGCGTTAGCAGGAAGACGGTAGAAAGGAGAGAATGATGCAAAATCTCAACGGAACCGTAGTGGCAGTTAGCACCAGCGCGACACATACATTCAGCAAGACGAATCGGACTAGCATCCAACTATTGGAAGGACTAGGTGTGGAAGGCGACGCCCATCTTGGGGAAACCGTCAAGCATCGTTCACGCGTCGCCCAGGACCCGACCCAACCCAATCTTCGCCAGGTTCATTTGATTCATGCAGAGCTTCACGAAGAATTAATGGCAGGCGGCTTTCAAGTGGAGTCAGGACAACTTGGTGAAAACATTACGACCCGCGGGATTGATTTGCTTTCCCTGCCAACAGGAACACGCCTGCTGATTGGTCCTTACGCCGCTGTCGAACTTACGGGTCTGCGAAATCCTTGTGCACAGATTGATCGCTTTCAGCCCGGTCTGCTGGCTGCCGTTCTCGGACATGATGCACAGGGAAATCTCATACGCAAGGCAGGAGTGATGGGGATCGTCCTGTCTGACGGTGCCGTATGTGCCGGTGATGAGATCCAAGTCATCCTGCCGCCCGATCCCCATCAACCACTTCAACGCGTGTGATCGGTACTCACACTTTGCTTCCGATATAAAGCAGATGCGAGGACATGCCCAATCGATAGGGATCAGCAACCTGCTCGATCAAGAAACGGATCACCAGCTCGGTTTCCTTGCGCTCGCTCCAGTACGCCAAGTGTGCAGGAGTGAGCGCTACACCGAGATTGGTCCTACATGATGTGTAGTAGGCGTTTACGTCTCCCATCCGTCCACTCCCCTTTCCCAGCTGTTCGCCTCGCCACGCATGGAATAATAGCGGACAACCTTCCCTTTTTCCTGGGCATACGCAATCTCATTTCTGGTGCTTGACCCGATGTATCCCCCGACATCAATCACATAAATTTCGTCCGCCATGTCGATCTTGCGAAAATGGATGGCTGCAAACAGCTTCTCCTGCTCCTCGGTAATGTGGATTCCCTCACTTTGCTCAAAAAAACCAAGACTGATCACAAT